>JBCCSU010000088.1:0-16715 GCA_039199635.1 Bacteroidota bacterium
GCTCCAGTGTCTATGGAAATAATAGTACCGTTCCATTTTCAGAAAATCAACCTGTGGACAATCCTGTTAGTCTGTATGCGGCCACCAAGATATCGAACGAACTAATGGCCAAAACATACAGTCAACTTTATGGAATAAAAACCATTGGTCTTAGATTTTTTACAGTGTATGGACCTTGGGGAAGACCTGATATGGCTTATTTCAAATTTATTAGAGCTATTGAAGAAAATAAACCGATTAACGTGTTTAATTATGTCAAAATGAAAAGAGATTTTACTTATATTGATGATGTTATCGAAGGTGTTGTTAGGATAATCAATCAACCTCCAAAAGTAAATTTAGCTAAGGGAAGCAGCCATGCTCGTTACAAAATTTTTAATATTGGGAATAATCAACCTATGGAGCTATTGACTTTTATTGAAGTTATTGAGAAAGCAGTAGGTAAAGAAGCTCAGAAAAACTTTTTACCAATGCAAGCAGGAGATGTGCCGCTAACATATGCAGATGTAGACGATTTAATCCAGAATTTTGGATATAAACCAACTACAACGATTGAGGAAGGTATTGAGAACTTTGTTCGATGGTATCAAGATTTTGGTGTTGCTAAATCTAGATATAAATTAACTAAAACCTAAAGCTAGGCATATATAGTTATGCATACAATTTACTTATTCTCTACTTTTGTTAATCATCTTTTTCAACTATCAGTATCTGGGTAATAATTCCAGTATATTTGCTGCAAATAGATTGAATTTTTGAGTTTTGAGAATGAAATAAATGCATAATTAAGTAAATTTAGCAAGATTCTGAAGTAATATATTTAGGAGATATTTATCTCCTTGTAAACCATAATGTTTATTCAAGCTCCGAGTTATTGGCTTATTTTTTCAAGGCTACAAGTTTTGGAAAAGTTGTGGGTGAACAGACAGGAGGAGATGGTATTGGTACAGATCCAATCATACTAGCTCTTCCAAATAGTGGTATAATTATTCGATTTACCGGAGAAATGGGGCTCAACCCGAATGGAAGTGCTAATGAAGAAAAGAAAACTGTTCCAGATATATGGTTAGAAACCACAAGTCGTAGCGAAGCGCGCAGATTACTCTTAGAAAGGATTAGCAGCTTAGACTAGGCCATCCTCGATAATTTCTTTTCAAGTAAAATCTATCTATACCCCTCAAAATGGAAGTTTTTACTAGCTACACTGAGCATGACTTGCCCCGGATTTCATTGTTTTGATCTATTACGGGGTTCTCAATGATCATTGTTTATTTTTTGTAATCTATCAAAAAACGAACCAAGAATATTCCACGTTACAAGATCTTCTGAGAACATATACCACTAGTAGTCAACGGATTACCACCAGGACTTGAGTTAATACCCTGCAACTAAACCTGGTACTACTACGACTGTGTAACGAGCGGATTAAATTTCAAGTGAGCCCCAATTACCGTAAAAACAAAAAAGCTCCTTTAGGAGCTTTTCTAATTCTACAACTAGTAGTTCGAGTTAACTGGACTTAAGTCCATCGGCCAACACCACCACTCTATTATTTAGTACTTCTACTACACCACCGGTAATGTCAACGGTATTTTCTTCTTTACTGTCTTTATATTTCAACTCTCCGCCTTTCAACGTACTCACCAACGGGGCGTGATCATTAAGCACCTGGAACTGTCCGTCAGTACCGGGAAAGGTTACTACGTTTACTTCGCCTTCAAAAACCTTTTTAGCAGGGGTAACTATCTCTAAAAACATTATGCTTTCGCTTCTGCCATCATTTTCTCACCTTTTGCTACTGCATCTTCCATCGAACCTACAAGGTTGAAAGCCATTTCAGGAAGGTGATCATATTTACCATCGATGATATCGTTAAATCCTTTGATGGTGTCTTTGATATCCACTAATACTCCTTTCAGTCCAGTGAATTGCTCCGCTACATGAAAAGGTTGTGATAAGAAACGCTGCACTCTTCTTGCCCTGTGTACTACTTCCTTGTCTTCGTCAGATAGCTCATCCATACCCAGAATAGCTATGATATCCTGTAGTTCTTTATAACGCTGGAGTATCTCCTTCACTCGCTGGGCACAGTTGTAATGCTCATCACCAAGAACTTCCGCATTTAAGATCCGCGAGGTAGAATCCAATGGATCCACGGCCGGATAGATACCTAGCTCCGATATTTTTCTTGAAAGTACTGTGGTAGCGTCAAGGTGAGCAAAAGTTGTGGCCGGAGCGGGATCTGTTAAGTCATCCGCAGGTACATAAACCGCCTGTACCGAGGTAATAGAACCCTTTTTAGTAGAAGTAATGCGCTCTTGCATCGCTCCCATTTCGGTAGCCAATGTTGGCTGATAACCCACAGCGGATGGCATACGACCTAAGAGGGCGGACACTTCCGAGCCGGCTTGTGTAAATCGAAAAATATTATCGATGAAGAACAAAATATCTCTTCCTGCTCCTTCACCATCTCCATCTCTAAAATACTCAGCCACGGTTAATCCGGAAAGTGCCACTCGAGCACGTGCTCCGGGAGGCTCATTCATCTGACCAAACACAAAAGTTGCTTTGGACTCTTTAAGTTTTTCATCATCTACTTTTGATAGATCCCAGCCGCCTTCTTCCATAGAATGAAGGAACTCATCACCATAAGTTACAATACCTGACTCAATCATTTCTCTTAAGAGGTCGTTTCCTTCACGGGTTCTTTCTCCCACACCGGCAAACACGGATAGACCAGAATAGGCCTTGGCAATATTATTAATAAGCTCCTGTATCAGTACCGTTTTACCTACACCGGCACCACCAAACAAACCAATTTTACCACCTTTAGCATAGGGTTCGAGAAGGTCAATTACTTTAATTCCTGTAAAGAGTACTTCTGTAGAGGTAGATAATTCTTCAAATTTAGGTGCCGAGCGGTGGATAGGTAATTGTGTTTTACCTTCCGGCTGTTTAATACCGTCAATCGCTTCCCCCACAACATTAAATAACCGGCCTTTAATATCTTCTCCTGCTGGCATTGTTATTGGCGCACCTTGGTCAACTACATCCATGCCACGTACCAGACCTTCAGTACTCTCCATAGCAATCGTTCGCACGCGATCTTCGCCCAGGTGCTGTTGACACTCTAAAACTACTAACTGCCCGTTTTCTTTGGTTACCTCCAGGGCATCCAAGATATTTGGAAGCTGTGCGCCCTCAGAGTCAAAACTAACATCTACTACAGGACCTATTACCTGGGTAACTTTGCCAATATTTGCCATTTATTATTCTAATTAGAAATTATCAGTTGTCAAATTTAGCTGCAAAGCTACGTCTAATATCAAACAAACCAAAGTGAGAAAACCTTTTTTGGTGGAGGTTACTTATACTACGCCTGTAAGGAAATTCTAAAGGTAGTTCCAACACCTTCTTCTGACGATTTGACCATTATTTTACCTTCATGGTAGATCTCAATTATTCGCTTTGCTAGGGTAAGCCCTAACCCCCAGCCTCTTTTTTTTGTGGTAAAACCCGCGTCAAAAACATGTTTTATTTTGCCTTTTGCTATTCCTTTACCTGTATCTGAAATATCTACGAATACGCGACCCTCGCTTCCTTTTAGAATGAACACGTGAATTTTTCCTGATCCACTCATAGCATCAACAGCATTTTTGCATAAGTTTTCCACCACCCATTCAAATAGCGGGGGGTTTACCTGAGCCATAATGCCTTTAGTGAGTGAAGCTATGGTCATTTCAACCTTAGGAGAAATCCTGGGCCTTAAATACTCTACAATGGAAGTGATTAAGGGTTCCACTTCTTCTTCACTTAAAACCGGAGTTGAGCCAATATTTGAAAAACGTTCAGTGATCACCTGAAGCTTTTTGATGTCTTTATCTAGTTCACCTATGAGTTCCTTATTTTTAATATCCGCCTGATCCTTAAAATACTCTACCCAGGCCATTAAAGAGGAAATAGGGGTGCCTAGCTGATGGGCGGTTTCTTTCGCCAGCCCTACCCAAACGCTGTTCTGCTCTGCGGCTTTCGAATAATCAAAAGCCATGTAAGCTATGAACGCTATAACGGCAATGATCGACAGCTGTGCGATTGGATAGTAAGTAAGCTGAGTGAGTAAAAAACTATTTCTGTAATAGACAAAGTTGATCAAATTGATTTCATTGGTTAATTCTTCCCTCACAATAACCTCAATAGGCTCGTACTCCCCACGCATGATTTCCAGTTCATCATAAAGCAGTTGTTTTTGCCTTTTCTCAGACAGGGCAGAATCGATCTCAATATTACGATGATGAATGATTTCGCCGCTTTCGGATAAAAGTATGGTAGGAATAGAGTTGTTTTTAATTAGAATCTCATCACTCACAAAATTGAGGTCTTTATCTAGTTTTGCATCTAATGTATATTGAAGAGCTTTGGCATAGAGCTCAATTTGACTTCTTTCTCTGTCTTTAAGCTGATCTACCAGTAGGTTGGTATAAAAAATTGAAACCACACTGATAATAATAGAAACAGATAGTATGATCCACTTAATTTTATTGCGATCATACTTAAGATCTATTCCTACGGTTTTAATGCTTTTAGCCATTAATTCAAATTAAACAAAAAAGCCGGATACTTGGTACCCGGCTATTCATACATAGAAGAATATCAGTCATTTAATTCTTCATCATAAACCATTTGGCTAATACTTTATAGTTCACTTTGGTACCATGCATGAGAATACCTATTCTGTAAATTCTACCGGCTAGCCATACCGTGCCAATGAAGCCCAAAATCAGTAAAACCATAGAAAGTGCCAACTCCCAGGCGGGTACACCGAACCCTATTCTGCCCATCATAGCGATAGGAGAGGTAAAAGGAATAATAGATAACCAAAAACTTACGTTACCGTCCGGGTTATTAATGATACTACTCATGCCCACTATACCAGCTATTAGAGGTATCATAATAGGGAACATGAACTGCTGCGCCTCTGATGGTGTATCCACAGCCGAACCGACGGCAGCAAATAATGAACCATATAGGAGATATCCACCTATAAAATAGAATATAAAGGTGAGTATAATTTTAGTAAAAGGTATGCTAGCTATCAGACGCATTACTTTGTCTGCCTCAGGGCTGTTTTTGGCCATTTCAGTCGCTTCTGACAGCTGGGCGGATTGTGGCATTTCTAACCCGAGAACACCTGTTATCACGGTGAATAATGTGCCCATGAGTACTACCCATATTACTACTTGGAACAGACCTACCGAAGCTACACCGAGGATTTTACCCATCATTAATTGAAAAGGCTTGACGGTGGATACTATGACTTCCACGATCTTACTGCTCTTTTCTTCAATCACACCCTGCATTACCTGACCTCCGTAGGCAAACATAAATATGTAGATGAGAAAACCAGTTACGTAACCTATACCGAAAGAAATACCGGCATTGCTTTCTTTTTCGACACCTTCACTGATATTTAATGACGTTAGATCAATATTGGTTTTAAGCTTGTCCAGCATCTCCTTGTCTACTTCGTAAACCTTAAGTTTTTCCTCTCGAATAGAGGATTCTATCTTATTCTCTATGGAATTGATAGTAGAAAAATTAGGATTACTTTTTGCGTAAAGTGTAAATCCTTCAGGTGATTCTAAATTAAAGTTTGGAATGTAGAGAAGTCCGTAGTCATCACTTTCAGTAAAGGCAACTTTGGCCGATTCCAGATCTCCGCTGATAGGTACGAATGAGTATTTCTCCGTACTCTTTGTATCAAATTTACCGCTTTCATCAAGTACCTGAATGATCTGCTGTTTGATGTTCTCATCTTCCTTCTTCATAAAATAGATGATCACACCAAAAATGGCGGGGAATAATAGTGGTACCAGGATCGTGGTGAGCAGGAATGATTTTTTCTTTACTCTACTGGTAAACTCCCTTTTTAGAACCAGAAATAACTTATCCATTTTTTCCTCCTTCCACTTTAGAAATAAATATTTCGTTGATAGACGGTACTTTTTCCACAAATGAATGTACCTCTGTATTTGAAATTAAATTTTGTAATAGATCATTAGGACTCAAGCTAGGATCCTTGATCTGTATAATGCTTTGATGCATTTCATCTTCCAGTATCTCATGGCCTAAAAGTTCGAAGTTTGATCCCAAAGAACCATTAACGGCTCCTTTATGATCCACTAAAAAAGTATTGCTACGGTAGCTGTCTTTAATCTCTTTTTTAGTGCCTTCAAGAATTTTCTTGCTTTGATTAATCAATGCGATGTGATCGCAGAGCTCCTCCACAGATTCCATTCGGTGCGTAGAAAAAATGATAGTGCTGCCTTTCTCTCTTAGTTCCAATATTTCATCTTTAATTAAATTGGCGTTTACCGGATCAAAACCTGAAAAAGGTTCATCCAGGATGATAAGTTCAGGTTCATTTAAAATAGTGGAGATAAATTGGATTTTTTGGGCCATACCCTTTGATAAATCTTCAATTTTTTTGTTCCACCACTCATAGATACCCAGTTTTTCACACCAAGCTCTGCTTCTCTTTATGGCCTCTTTTTTTGGTAAATTACGCAACTGTCCGAGGTAGACAAGCTGTTCACCTACTTTCATTTTTTTGTAGAGACCGCGTTCCTCAGGCAGATACCCGATCATAGAAATATGATCCTGATTCAGTAAATCACCATTGATCCTGACTTCACCTTCATCGGCATTGATAATTTGGTTGATAATTCGGATAAAGGTGGTTTTACCTGCTCCGTTAGGTCCTAAAAGGCCGTATATGGAGCCTTTAGGAATGCTGATGTCCACATTATCTAACGCGGTATGCTCAGCATAACGTTTAATAATGTTTGTTGCTTTTAATGCTTCCAATAGATTCAGATTTAAAATTCACTTGGTTAGTTTCGGCGTTGCTAATTTTATTACATCGGAAACTAAAAAAATAAGGCGAAGTTAAATTTTACTGAGTAGAATAAGAAGTGAAAATGAAGAATGGCTTCTGTTCAAGATGAGTGCTATCTTTCAAATTATCAACTTTATAATGCAGCAACTTTAATGATGCGTTTGAACTGAACCTTATCTGCTTAAGATAAAATTGGGGCTTTCTATATTACATAAAGAAAGATATACTCCGATTTTTATCATCTTTGTTCTCTAGAGTTTCTCATAATCCAAGAACAAGGATTGTTCATCGCATTAGGCGAGTCTCTCCAGAATATATTTAGTCATGAAGGAACGTATGACCACTCAGCACATAAGCACTATTATATTTTCACCTTTTAAATGATCATAACGATGTAACCTGCTCTTCAGATGCCGAGTGGAGCCTAAAGACTAAAGAAACAGAAAATTAATTACTATCCACGCTGAACTCGAAATGAGCGTTTCTGTTGAACTTTGCCCATAAAGCGGGAGGCAGAAACTCCAAAAATATCAAAGAGAAAATGAGCTCAGTTGCGTTCTTTAAAAACGATACTTCCCATACTCACATCAAGATCGAAATTAAGAACATTATCGGCGCTCTCTTGGTAATCCTGGTTTACGTAGGTGTTTTTTGAAATTTTGGTGAAAGAGTCACTCAGTTTTACTTTACAAAGCCAAGAGTCTTTGATCTTAACTTTCACTGGTGTTCCACTTTGAGGTAAAAATATCATAAGATTGCCAGCACCTACAGACCCTTGAATGGTGCTTGATACCTCCGTTTTGTCTGTAAAATCAAGCATTAGATTGCCAAATCCAATGTCAGCAACCACATGTTTCGCTTTAGAGTGATTTAACTTTTCCACACTCACAGAACCTAAATCTACCTTTACGTAAAAGGTGTCCATTTCTACTAGATTACTTTGATCTTCCGGGTAAGCAATATTGACATCAGCGCTGCCTGTATGTACCTTTAAATTGTTAACAGATAAGCCACCTAGATTTATGTGCGCTTCTCCTATACCATAATCTAGATCAAGATTATAGGCTTTATTTTCTGTTAGATAGACTTTCCAAGTTTTATCTTGTTCCTCTTCCGATCTGCCAAACATTCTGTAAGAAATAGATTGACTGAAACTTTCTGATTTAGCATCTTCAAGTTCCAGATTGATCTTACATGTTTTATTACTAATGTTCTTTTCAAATGAGTGACCGTAACTTTCATAGTCCTGATCACTGTACACATTCAATACTTCGTTGCTTTGCCCTTGCTTAATGAAACATCTACCACTATTCACTTTAAAATTGAGATCTACTAAACCTATTTCAGCAGTATCTTCTACTGAAAATTGCTTTTTGACCTGTGAAAGTGTAAAAGTTGAACATAGGACTCCCGCACCTAGTAATACTAGTCTTCTCCGCATGACATGTGTTTACGCAAATTCTACAGAGGTGTTTCGAAAAAGAGGGGTTTTTAATTGAAAAAAAGCAGAAAAACTTACATCTGATCACAGCACAATTCTTTCTCTCATTATTAAAAGAATTCTTTCATACGCTCGAAGAATCCTTTTTCGCTTTTTCCAGGCTTAGGTGCAAAATTAGCTGATTCGCGCATGCTTTCTAGCTTAGTTTTCTCATCTGTGGAAAGTGTTTTTGGTGTCCAAACATTGACATGAACCAATTGGTCGCCAGTTTCGTACCCATTGATGTCTTTAATGCCCTTGCCACGTAACCTTAAAATTTTACCACTTTGAGTACCAGGCTCTATTTTTATTCTTAGCTTACCGGAAATAGAAGGTACTTCTACCGAGGTGCCTAAAGCTGCATCAATAAAGCTAATGTATAAGTCATAGACTACGTTGTTACCCTCCCTTACCAAGTGTTCACTTTCGGCTTCTTCAATAAGGATCAACAGGTCTCCGGCAGGGCCACCGCCTGGAGCTTCATTACCTTTACCGGACATGGACAGCTGCATGCCCTCGCTCACGCCGGCAGGTATCTTGATGGGGATGATCTCTTCTTTAGAAACTAAACCTGAACTATCCACTCCCGAGGGTCTGCGATCTATAATCTGCCCTGAACCATTGCAGCTTGAGCATGTACTAGTAGATACCATCTGCCCTAGCATAGTATTTACTGCTTTTCTCACCTGGCCGGCACCCTGACAGGTACTACAGGTTTTGAACGTAACACCATCAGCCTGTACTAACCGATTTACTTTAATCTTTTTTTCGACTCCATCAGAGATCTCCGGAAGTGTTAACTTTAGTTTGATTCGCAAGTTAGAACCTCTGCGCTGTCTGCGTCTTCCACCACCGCCTCCTCCAAAGAAGCTTTCAAACGGATTTCCACCTCCACCACCGAAAATATCGCCAAATTGAGAGAAGATGTCGTCCATATTCATGTTTCCACCTCCGAAACCCCCTGAATTCATACCTTGGTGACCAAAACGGTCATAGCGTTGACGTTTTTCCTGATCGCTCAACACTTCATAGGCTTCAGCAGCTTCTTTAAAATTCTCTTCGGCTTGTGCATCTCCCGGGTTTTTATCCGGATGATATTTTATAGCTACTTTACGGTAAGCTTTTTTTATTTCATCCTGACTCGCAGATTTACTAACCCCTAAAACCTCGTAATAATCTCGTTTGGCCATCCCTGTTCCAATGTTTAGCTTCCTGTTACCACTTTAGCATAGCGGATAACTTTATCTTTTAATAAATATCCTTTTTCTATTACATCCACTATTTTGCCTTTCAACTTCTTTTTTGGTGCCGGAATTTGCGTAATAGCTTCATGGAATTCAGGGTCAAATGCTGAACCTTCTTTGTGATCCATAGTTTTTAAACCCTTTTGTTCCAGTACTTTTTTAAATTTGGCAGATATAAGATCAAAGCCCTCTTTCAATGCTTTTACATCTGAATCATTATCTGCGAAAGATTTCTCTGCTCGCTCAAAATCATCAATGACCGGAAGTAAATCAGACATTAATCCTTCATTGGCGGTTTGAACCATCTCAAGTTTTTCCTTAGCGGTTCTTCTTCTAAAGTTTTCAAATTCAGAATAGAGCCTTAGGTATTTATCCTTACTTTCTGACAATTCGTCTTGCAGTACTTCCAACTGACTTTTTTCATCGGCCTCTTCTTCATTAGTTTCGGACTCTTGCTCTTCTTCTTTATCAGCCGAAGTTTCTTTTGTATCTTCCGTATCTATGTTTTCCGGGTTATTTTCTACTTGATCTTTAATATCTCGGTCTTCTACGTTCTCGTTTTTCATGTTGTTACAATGATAAAATAGGTAGTTGGCAGCACAGTGTCAATTATTCTGCCAACTCACAGATGGATGTCAAAATGACATTATTTATTCATTATTAAGAATTTTCCAGATCTTATCCTTTAAGCTCATAAGACCAGACTGGGTGATACTTGATATGAAGAGGCTCTCAATTTCGGTGGGTAGTTCATGCCTGATTTCTTCTTCTAATTCCGCATCCAACATATCGCTTTTGGAGATAGCTAAAAGTCGTTGTTTATCCAGTAGTTCAGGGTTATATTTTTTCAATTCACCTAATAGTATTTCGTACTCTTTTTTCATGTCATCGGCATCAGCCGGTATTAAAAATAGAAGTACACTATTGCGCTCAATATGCCTCAAAAAACGCATTCCCAAGCCCTTACCTTCTGAAGCGCCTTCTATGATTCCGGGAATATCAGCCATAACAAATGACTTATAATCCCGATAGGAGACTACCCCAAGATTAGGTACCAGAGTAGTAAAAGGGTAATCTGCTATTTCGGGTTTTGCCTCTGAAAGCACGGATAACAGGGTAGATTTACCGGCGTTCGGGAAACCTACCAGGCCTACATCGGCAAGTACTTTCAATTCCAGAACTACCCAGTCTTCGGTACCTTCTTCCCCCGGTTGCGCATACCTTGGCGTTTGATTCGTTGCCGTTTTAAAATTTTCGTTACCTAATCCTCCTTTGCCGCCGTGAGCTAGTATCTTCTCTTGTCCATCATCGGTAATTTCGAAGAGTACATTACCCGTTTCGGCATTTTTGGCCATAGTACCTAAAGGTACCTCCAGCACAACGTCCGCACCTTGAGCCCCGGACCTTCTTCCGCCTTCACCTGGCTTCCCATTTTCTGCGATCACATGTTTTTTGTATTTCAAGTGTAGCAGAGTCCAGAGTTGAGTATTGCCTTTTAAGATAACGTGACCACCTCTGCCACCATTGCCGCCATCGGGCCCACCTTTAGGTACGTGTTTCTCACGTCTAAAGTGCGCCGCACCTGGGCCTCCTGCGCCTGAACGGGCACAGAACTTCACATAATCAATAAAATTGGATGATGCCATCCCTGAGTGGTAGTGCTAAAATGAGTCTATAACGGATGTGATCTTAGAAAAGATCGTATCAATATCACCTACTCCATTTACAGTCTTTAGTCTTTTTTGCTCTTTGTAATAGGGTAAAACGTGGACAGTTTTATCAAAGTACTCTGCGATTCGTTTATTCAATTTATCTTCGGCATCATCAGCTCTATTCTGGACTTCTTTTCTTTTCGCTATGCGACTTCTAACCTCGTCTTCGGAAACGTTGAGTTCTATAACCCCATGGATAGCTGTGTCCATAGACTCCATAAGTCCATCTAAAGCCTCTGCCTGGGCGACTGTCCGAGGAAAACCGTCAAAAAGAAACCCATTAACCTCCGGATTTTTTTCCACTTCTTCTTTTAACATAGCAATGGTAATATCATCAGATACCAGATTTCCACTGTTCATTATTTCCTTTACCCGCAAGCCTAATTCCGTTTCGTTTTTAGTGTGCCAGCGAAAAAGATCACCGGTAGAAATGTGTTTTAGATTGTATTGTTCGATTAACCTTTCACTTTGTGTTCCTTTGCCGGCTCCCGGGGGGCCAAATATTATCAGGTTTAGCATTATTTAAGATTTATTCATGGGTAGCAGGGCTCTCTACCAAATTATACAAGTCCTTTAAATTACGCCCCAGTCCATCGTAATCCAAACCGTATCCTAATACAAAAGAATCGGGAAGCTCAAAGCCAACGTACTTTATGTTTTTTTGTATGTTGGCAGACTTTGGCTTTTGAAACAGCGATACTACCTCTACGGAGCTTGCTCCCAAGGAGTTAAACTCATCGAGCATTTTAGAAATGGTTTTTCCAGTATCTATAATATCTTCAACGATGATCACGTGCCGGTTAAAGATATTTTCATTTAGGCCAATAAGCTGTTTAACATTACCGGAGCTCTCCATTTCTTCATAGGAAGCTACTTTCACAAATGATATTTCACATTCAATATCTACTTCTTTTAATAGGTCAGACGCAAACATAAACGACCCATTCAAAATAGCTATAAACAGGGGACGTTTAGCTTGGTAATCATGGTTTATATTCTGCGCGAGAGATGAAATTTTGGTTTGCAGTTCCTCATGTGATATGAGCATCTCAAAGTACTTGTCTTTTACTTGGATCATGGTAATATGTGTAACAATGCCTTTTCAGGCCACATAATTCATTTCGTAGTCGAAATACTGGTCAGTTCAAAATGGCGTGCAAATATATCAATTATATTCAGAGTCACAGATGTTTCATTAAATAGGAATACATCTTTATCATACTTGTGATATCTGCTTTGTGCACAGTTTCGTCAGGAGAATGAACATTAGATTCAGCAGCTCCAATAAAGCACCAGTCGATCGGATAAGGTGAAATTTGAATTTCACGACCGTCACTTGATCCGCTACCCTCTACTTCGAGTTGATAATCAAGTCCGGATTGTTGGGCTAAAGAAGTAATTTCATCAATGAAAATTTTTCTCGGGATGTTACGATCACGCAATGATATGACCACACCATGCCCCGGCAAAATACCATCGGTTACCCAGGTAATATCGGATACCAACGTTTTTTTTACTTGCCAATGCTCATAGATGAACTTTATAAGGAACGGCACAGCACCTCCACCATGTTCCTCCCAGGTGCTGAAAACGATCACACCGTCTTTTAAAGTTTCGGCTACTTTTAGCGCGTTATATACTCCTAACCTGTTGTCAAGATAGCAACTCTGGATCTCTTCTGCTGTTTCCCGAAAATCACACTTAAATGTTAAGTTGGTTCCCCTGTCTACCGGGCGTGCAAAATCATGAGAAAGTCTGTTTTCACTATCCACCTGCAGAGTACATTCAATATCACCCAAACTATCCCTACCCACCAATTCGTATCCGTTTTCTGCTTGCGGACCACCTATAGGGACAAGCTGATTTTGATACCTTACGGTGAAACCTATGGTATCTATATGCGCAAAAATTGCTGTTTTAGGCTTACCGAACTTTAGAATAATACAATTTTGAAATTCCTCCCCTTGATACACCTCAGGTACAACACTCCAGGAGGTCATATTCTTCTCTATGTACTTCAAAATGAACTGCTTAGCTAAAACCTCATCGCCAGAAGGGCCATGGAGGCTACATAAATTCCTGAGTAGGTCACTGTCTAATTCCATATGTTATGGAAAGTTGCAATTATTTTTTTATGATGGAATAGTTATACTTGTTTTTATGCGTGTAATGAACTTTCTTTAATTTCTATTTGCATTTTAACAATTGCATGATCAACAATCTTTCGGAATATAACTCTTACATCAATCAAATTTTATTTGAGCTAAGAGATAAAGAAATTCAGAAAGATCGAAGTAAGTTCAGGCGTAACCTCGAAAAATTAGGCTCGATCATGGCCTATGAAGTTTCCAAAACGCTATCGTACCGAGCAGAAAAGATGGAAACGCCTTTGGCACCATTGACGCTACAACTTCCCGAAAGTCCTGTGATTGCCGGTGTTTTAAGAGCTGCTGTCCCTTTTATGAATGGATTTATATCCGTGTTTGATCACGCTGATGCTGGATTCATAGGGGCGTATCGTCGAGAAAATAGAGAGAATATTGAAATAGATCTCAATTATATGGCTCTACCCTCTACAGAAGATAGAGTAGTAATAGTGGTAGATCCTATGCTGGCTACAGGGAAATCATTAGTAAAAGCTATTGACGAAATTAAAAAATTAGGACAGGCCAGATCCTTTCATTTGGTATGTGCTATTGCCACCCCGGAGGGAATTGACTATATTTCAGGGCGTTTGAAAAACAATCAATATACGATTTGGGCTGCTGCTGTTGATAGTCATCTGGATGCGAACTCTTATATAGTGCCGGGTTTAGGTGACGCCGGAGATCTTAGTTATGGTGAAAAGTTAACGTTATAGGATAATGCTTTTCAATATAATTCTTCTGGTCGTTGGGCTCTTTATTCTCATTTTAGGTGGAGACTTTCTGGTGCGTGGAGCTTCTAACATTGCTTTGCGGGCACATATTTCACCGCTAGTAGTAGGTTTAACGATTGTAGCCTTCGGTACGTCAGCTCCAGAATTGTTAATTAGTGTAAAAGCAGCCATCTCCGGAAGCCCTGATATGACTATGGGTAACGTGGTAGGTTCAAATATTTGCAATCTGGCATTAGTTCTCGGCGTAACGGCGTTAATTGGAGTTATTAGGGTTCAGCCAGATAGTATTAAAATTGACTGGCCAGTTACCATGGGTAGCTCCTTGCTGCTGTATTTTGTGGTAAAGGGTGACGAGGCTATTATCAGCACTTATGAGGGGGTCTTTTTTGTTATACTTCTAGCCATTTATACCTTTCTAATTATTCGCAAGTCACGTAAAGAGAATAAGGCCTTGCGTGATTTGGAAGGAGACCTCACTCTTCCTGATAGTAAAGCTTCCAGTGTTTGGAAGGACGTTCTCTTCATGATAGCTGGTCTGGCTGGTCTTTATTATGGCTCTGATTGGTTTGTAGGCGGAGCCAAAGAGCTCGCACTGCATTTAGGAGTTAGTGAAAGGGTAATTGGTATTACGGTATTAGCTCTTGGTACTAGTCTTCCGGAACTAGTTACAGCTATAGTGGCCTCTATAAAAAAGGAAACAGACCTTGCGCTTGGTAATTTAATGGGGTCCAATATTTTCAACATCCTGTCTATACTCGGAATTACCAGTATCATTCAGGATATACATGTGAGCGAAACCATCATTAACCACGATGTAACGGTAATGCTGGCAATAACGCTCTTGATATTGCCTTTGATGCTCTACAAGCGCTCATTGGGGCGTCTGTCAGGGGCTATTTTATTGATTACTTACATTGTATATACCTATTCTGTAATTACGTAGATGGAAACCGAGATCTTGAAAGGGATTAGTATTTTCCTTTTAACGATGTTGAAGTTTATCGCAGGACCTACCCTTGGCTATGCGGCCGGTTTTAGCTTTTTAACGACCTTCTTAATCACAGTAGGGGGCATGATGTCCAGCGTAGTACTATTCACCTACTTAGGAACGTATCTGAGAACCAGAATAATCAACCGTTTCTTTAAGAAAAGAAAGGTCTTTTCATCAAAGAGCCGAAGGTTTGTGATTATATGGAAAAAATATGGAATACTAGGAGTATCATTTCTTACACCTCTTGTACTTACACCCATAGGGGGCACTATTGTACTTACGAGTTTTGGTAGTCCAAAGAGTTCAATATTATTAACTATGTTAATAAGTGCGCTATTCTGGTCTTTGGTATTCGTTTCTCTTGTTTACGCTTTTGGGACAGCTTTTTTAGATGAACTGGTTGCTTATGATGGTTCATCATCTGGAAGTACTTCTATATCGTGGATAAGCACTTTTTTTGAGATTTCCTGACCTGTTTTGGTGGCAGCTAAGCCGCCCAGTGCAGTTTCTTTGTAGCGATCTTCCATGCTTTGGCCTACTTCACCCATAGCATGTACACATTCGTCTACCGGAATCACACCACTTACGTTTGCAAGCGCAATTTGTGCTGATGAATTAGCAATGGCCGCGGCGCTAGCGTTTCTCACTACACATGGTACTTCCACTAATCCGGCTACAGGGTCACAAACCAACCCTAACATACATTGTATGGTAATAGCTACAGCATTGAAAATTTGATCGGTAGAGCCATCTAGGCAGTAAACAATAGCGCCTGAAGCCATAGCTGCGGCGCTACCCGTTTCTGCCTGACACCCACCTACGGCACCGGCTAGCGAAGCCCGCTGTTCTATGATCAATGCTATTCCGGCCCCCACTAAAAGACCTTCATAGATTTTTTGGTCTTCTAATCCATGAATTTCCTGAAGTGTGTAAAGAGTGCCAGGTAAGATGCCCGATGCACCCGCAGTAGGTGCCGCCACAATTCTTCCCATGCAGGAGTTTACCTCTTTAGCGGCTAAGGCACGACTGATAAGCTTTTGAAATTCTTTGGAAAGGACGGTTTGAGAATGATTATACACTTTTTTAGCTCCATTATTGATCATACCGGAGCGGGATGTCATCTCTTCCTCTAGGCCGGTTTGCACGGCATCTTTCATGACCCCATAAGCACGTGCTAGGCCATCCCAAATATCTGCATCATTATTTCCCTTCTGATCTCGTTCGTATTCAAGCACAGATTCAACAAGGGATAGATCATTTGTTTGGCAGTATTCTTTCCAGCCACTAAAACTTTCAAAAAGATAGCTCATGGTTCCTCTCTTTATACAAAGTTAGTGAATTGACCGTTTATGGAGATCAAGCTGTGTTCTACAGCATACCGTCCCGAAAAGTGTGTCTTAGAAATTTGGAAAGAAGGTTTCCCACAGGATAACTTCATAATTAATAACGACAAAAATTATGGAGAATATACAAGAGGAAACCCTAATGAAATTTACAAAAAAGCAGCTTCAAAGC
>JBCCSU010000089.1:0-16677 GCA_039199635.1 Bacteroidota bacterium
CGATGAGGAACGCTATAATAAAAGCTTTAACATTTCATATACTGGCACCTTAAATCTAAACCCAGGAGATGAGATATACCTATTTTGTGAGTCTAGGGTAAATTTTGAAAATGATGGTGACGGTCCTGCCTGGTACACTGGCACCATTGATTCAGGATATTTTAATATTAAAGCACTGACCACCGTAGCAAGCTCACAAGCTCCCTTAATACTTCCTTTTGAGCAATACAGCCGCATCTGTCAAAGCAATACCGATCAGCCTGATGCTTTTAGAAGCAACTATTTCGGTCGTGTCGATAGTGAGCCTGTAAACTATGGTGAAGATGGTCCCGGTGCATTTAGAAGCCGCACAAATGGGAAGCTCATACGTGGGTTTCCCGTAGACGGCAACCAACCTTATCAAAGCTGGTCAGATGCCTTTGAAAGTGCGCAGGCCATTGATGGTGTTGGTGCTGGTGTAGAGATGGTGGATAACTACCAGGTCATTAGAATGGAGCCATTGCAGCATTTTTACAAAAACGAAGAAATTGCACGTTTCAGCTGGGTAGGTGATATCACTAAAAAAGTAGCCTCAGAATATTATTACAATGAATTAGAGGCGGGTTACAAGAAATGGGCAAATGAAGAATTCAATAACCTGGATGAGTTCAATACGCGCCAAGATCGGACGCTGCCCATCACGCAGCTTAAGAAAAAACTGAGTTTGATAAGCTCGGATATAGGAAGTGGATACACACTTGAATTTGTCCGTAGAGATCGGTTTGAGGATGCTAGTACTAAGGATAATGATAATGACGATAGCATCTTTGTGATTCAGTTAAGACGTTCAGGAAACGGCTTCATTGTCGATCGTGATGAGGACTTTACTTCATTGACAGGTGTTCTTGATCCTGGCACTGTATACAATGCCAAAATCAGTGTTTCGCGTAACATACTGCGGAATGGAGCGCGTATATCAGGTTCATTGTACTTGCTCAATGGAAGTGTGAACCTTGCCTTTGCTGAAGGTAACAGCACACTAGTAACACAGCTATCCAATGAAGCAAGTCCACTGGTAGAAGCTGATCCTATCCCTATAGACAAATTAGAGCGTGCGTTATGGCGACCTGAGGAGTATAAATTCAAGTTTAAGCCTACTTGGGAGCAGCGTCAAGCCCTTTTCAACAATCCCACTGGGTATATCTCTTTTAGTTCCACAGATAGGAACTATAAGAAAGGATACATACTGGAACTAGTACCTGATCAAAGTACACGTGAAATAGATTTTAAACTTTTAAGGGCAAACCTGTAGATGGCGTTGATTGAACTATCATATTGTAACGTAGGCCTGGGTACCGAAATTATTCTCTTTTACGATGATGTAAATCACGTGATAGATTCGGCTCAACCCATCAATACGTGTACTTCCAAGTTTCCAACGCCAAGGGTTTTGTACCAACATGTGGATGGTGACATCGAGTATACGGTTTCCCCTCAAAATACTCCGCCTTGGGCATATGTAAGCGAGAGAGTCATTGCTTGTCAGGTAGTGATTAGTAACATACAGGTACAAAACGCTACTGACGAAGCATCTGCGGATGGCATAGTGACCATCTCAGGTGGTGGATCAGGAAACATACAGTATAGCCTTGATAATGTAAACTGGCAGGTATCCAATCAGTTTAGTGGCCTGACCGCTGGCAGTTACCAAGCGTTTGTACGCAATACTATGCCCTCCGGCACTCAGTGTTTCGCCTCGGAAAGCTTCGAAATACTTGCCGATACGGTTCGCTGTGATTTAAGACTCGGTACTATACAAACTACCGTGAATACAATAAATGTGTTGACGCTAGAGGATGCGCTACAACCTGTGGAGTATGCAGCGTTCTTTAGTTCAGGTGGTACAGAAGTATGGCAGGATAGCCCTACATTCTTTTTAGGACCAACACCGCAGCAAGGACAATATACCGTTAAGGTAAGGTATAAGAATCAAACTAGCTGCGTAGACACACGCCAGGTCTTACTAGATGGCGTTCAAAACTGTGACGTTCAAATAGAAGGGATAGAAACGTTTACTGAAACGGGATTTCTTAGAAATGATGGTGCTATTAATGTAATAGCTACGTCTACTAATACACCTATCGAATACAGTATCAATGACGGTGACTATCAGGCCTCTCCTCAGTTTCAGGATTTAGCTCCTGGGCTGTACAAAATCACTGTGAAAGACGCGGGAGATTGTTTGGATGAACGTGTAGTAACGGTCTTCGCTTTTAGACCTCCGTTTGTGGATGTGCCTGAGGTAAATCCTTTTCGATTCATCGCAGATAACAATGATCTGCCTACTGCCTACAACAGGCTTTTCAAAAATATGCGATTGCCTGGTGTAATGGCCTGTGACTGGTTTCAGCCCGTGAATCGAGATATGATTAGTACCGTGCATATACGCTCTAATTATAGTCAGAATGAACTGAAGGTGTTTCGCCAAGACGGGACGCTACAAGGTACTCTACCGGTGATCAAAAAGACGGATAACACGGACTTTAAAGCTACTTTAAATGGTGTTTATTTAGCCTCACTAGGGGATACGGCACAAATCTATTTTAACGATGGTTTACCCGAGTTCGCTGAAATAGGGCAAGGAATAACCGTAGCTGGTTTTACAGGTGTAGATGACGGCACGTACCAAGTCATAGATTTAGTCGGTGGGGTAGGTCCAGCTGAGGGATTTGAAGTCATGCTCATAGCACTTCCGGAAACACTACCGGTAGACACAGTGGTGCAGGGAGAGGTAAGCGCTACCTATGATTTGGAGATTTTTGATGTGTACGAATCGGTCATTAACTGGGGAGCTTATGATAATGGTAAGTACTACCTTGAACTAGCAGGGTCAGACGTGAGGTATGATGATTACAAGCTGACCAGCGAACCGATACAGCTGGCTTCTAATCATAGAGACGTTCAATTAGTGCGATGGAAGAACCTTGAAAATGCATTTGAAATCGCTTACGATACAGGTGTAGAGTTTTCCATGCTATTACCTTGCTTTTTTGGCAAGCCTATACCGGGTGGTGAACGTACGGTTTCTGAAGATAGCCGTAGGAATGCTATCAAACTAGAGGAATACGTTACGGATAATCCCGAGTTAATGCTGGATAATGTACCTCCCTATTTTGCCATCAAGCTGAGTAAGATACTGGCTCATGACCGGGTTTACATTAACGACATCGCCTATGTGAAAACCGAGGAAATGGAGATTGAGTACTATGAAGGTGATCCGTTTTGTAATGCTACCATAAGGCTAAGGCGTACGCAAACTAACGCCTTTAATAGCGATGATGCTGCCCAGGATGTAGATGTGCCACAAGATATTTTAGGACTTAATAATGACCTTTTAGAAGTGAACCCATGAGTATTAGAGTAACGAACATACTTAACCTAGAAGAGCTCACAGAGCTAAGCCCACAAGATTGGGTAATCGTAAAGCAGGTAAGCACCGGGAAAGATAAGCGTATGCGCTCATCACTTCTACAGGTCGGTGGAAGTACGGATAGCTTCTTGTATGACCCTAATCCAGCTATAGAATACTCAGAAGGCCAAATAAGAGAGTATAATAACAAATACTGGGAGTGGGTTAATCCTACGGACGGTAATACCATACCTACGGTAAGCAATACGGATTGGGAAGAGGTGGAGCTTGCCAATGAAAGTGTAACCGAAGAGTGGAGTGATACTAAAACCTATCGCAGACACGGTTCTACTGTTAAACGTAATGGAGGTTTATTCGCTCTTCGCGATTCAGTTGACCTGCCCTATAAGACCGCATCGTTTGTTACTGCTGATTGGGAATCTTTGAGTTCTGGCGGTGGAGGTGGCGGTGATTTAAGCCAGCAAGATGTAGACACCATACAAGAGTTAGAAGCACTTGTAGTTGGTCTAGCTGAAAAATTCGATAGTAAACTAAACGTTTCTGATTTTACGCCACCTATAGCCAATGCTGATTCCCCTTATGCTGATATAGCCGCAAGAGATGCCGACCAAGCCAATCAAACCGTAGGCTACTTTTATGAGGTTACGGATGCCAGCGCAGATGCTACCGTGGATTCTGGCGGAGCGGTATACCAACTGCGTGAAATTCCTTTACCGTTCGCAGGCACACAGTTAGAATATGTGAAGTGGCAAGAGGATGAAAATAACGATTTTGTTTTAGGCTCCCAGATTAATAGCATAGCCCTCTTGAAGTCGTTTGTTAGTGGGTTGCAGGCTGAGTTTGATAAGTACCTTGCATTGGATGATACCAGCAGTCTGGGTAGACAAATTGCTGAAATATCTAATAATGGGGCGCTTAAAACACTACTCAATTATTTAACAGAAGGTACAAACGAATTAGCTTCCGGACTAACTATTACTAAAACTGGTTTTCCTAATGGACAAGTATCAATTTCCGGTGAAGTGTTTAGGTTTGATGGACCAAATAACATGGTCTTTCAGGTGGCTGGTTCCATTTTTGTACTTCGGATGCCTTCTCCTGACGGTACCAAGCTTTTTGTACAGGCTTTTACTCCAACGAACAACGGTGATTTTTACGAGATAGGGGTTGACACAGGTAATAGTATAGTCAGTGGACTTATATTTAAAACCGATGGAGAGGTAGTTCACAGAAATGGTGGAACTGTTAAAAAACCGCTGCGCGCTGAGGATGACTTAAGTTCGGAATCATCGGCACTTGCTTATTTACAGCGTGTTACCGCGGATGCTAGGTATTATCAACGGTTTCAAGTAGATCAAAGAACCGGTTTACTTTCAAACGGTAATACGGCAGATACCAGTAACCTGGTAGCCATGATTAACGAGGTGCTGGCTATCGCTCAATCTGCTGCGGGTGGTGGTGGAACTCCACTACTATATGCTGATCTGGATGCAAGCTCTGGAAACTTGCCTACGGTAGGGTCAGGTGATTCCGATGCTATTCGTGTAGGTGACCGTTGGTTAATCACAGTAGCAGGGACACTGTCTGACGGCACTAACCCCGATGTGGCCGTAGAAATAAACGATGTGTTGACGGCTAAAACGGCTAACGCAAATGATTTGACTGACTTTGTGGTGAGTCAAGGTAACTCTGAAATAGCCACCCAGGGCGAAGCGCAAGCCGCTACCAACAATGTCAAGCGTATGACACCGGTTACCTCGCGTCAGCAGTTTAGAAGTTTGATCTCTGATGCATTGCTGGCCATCCTACAAAACGTTGAGGAAGCTTTTACTACTGTTCTAAAAGATAAGCTTGATAATATTCAGGCCAACGCTACGGCTAACGCCACTAATGCTGCTCTTAGAGACAGGTCTACACATACTGGAACCCAGGAGTTATCTACTATATCGGATGCGGGTTCTATTGCCTCTAAGAACTTTTGGCAAGGAACACAAAGTGCTTATGACGCTATTGTTACTAAAGATGCTGATACGCTATACTTTATCACTGGATGAGTTTACGCATAGGAAATAGCGAAGTTCTTAAGGCGTTCATCGGTAACGTGGAAGCTAGCAAAGTGTATTTGGGTGACGTACTCATTTTAGGGGGCGGACCATCTACGTATAATGAAGTATTGGAAAACACGGTAGCGGGATTGCCTGACTTTACTTGGCGGCTTAACGGCTCTTTGGCCGAAGAAGGTGGGGCGCTAGTATCTTCTTCAGGTACCATCGGTTACACGTCAGGAATCATCCCTACCTTACCGGATCAAGCCTGGCAAAGTAACGGCTCCGCTTTCATTAATCCTGAGAATAGCCCTGATATCAATACTGATACCGCTACCGAAAAAAGGTGTATATCCCTTTGGTTTCGGGCTACAAATACTGGCGGCTGGCAAAACATTTATGAACAGGGCGGAGGGACGCACGGCTGGCATATTGGTTTATACGATGATTATTTAACGTTCAATATCACGAATAACGGTGATGCCAGAAATTCTATACAACATCAAATAGTTGAAGATCGAATATACCATGTAGTAGTCGTTTTTGATTTGTCTGATCAGGTATCTGCTTCTAACATGGAAATGTTTGTGAATGGTGTTTCTGTAGGTGTAGACAAATTCACTACTCAAAACTTCTTAAACAGCCATACCGGTGATATACAATTTGGCGGTACTGCTGATGGCCGCACTATCAGCGGTGATTCTGGAAGCAAAACCCCAACTGATTTTGTGGGTCAGCTTCAGCGTATCGATTATTGGAGTGAAAAAGACCTGCTTACCGAAGCTGACGCTTTGGCTATTTACAGTTTTGGAATGGGGCCTAATCAAGCGCCTTCTATTAGCTCCATAGCCGTGAACGTAAATAGTGGTATATACACGGGTTCCTATGTGTATGAGGATGCTGAAGGTGATTTAGAAGACGGGCCACTTCCTGTAGCTTCAGGAGTAAGCTTTGCCGGTCTTTTGGCCGATGCAGAAACCTTAACGAGTTCCTACGGCTACGACAGCTTAAACAACGTAGCAGAAGGCACCTCGATGTTTAGATGGTACTTGGCTGATGATCAGGCAGGTGCTAACGAGGTGCAAGTAGCTACTACATCAAACTATATTATTGATAACGCAGATGTAGGTAAACATGTCGACTTCGGGGTGATTCCGGTAGATGCGAATGGTAACACCGGCTTAGAAGTTCGTGTGGGGTATAGTGCATCTACTATACAGAATGCGTTGGTTCAGAAGCGGGCTCTTTTTGCTTTTGGTAGTGGTGGTAACACGACCTCAGGAACTAGCCCAGACATCAATGGAGATTACTGGAATACGCTGTTTACCAATAATCCAGATGGTAGTTATTCAGCTACTGGTTTTGTGGATTCAGATAATAACCCTATTCCATTTACTATAAATGTAGTGTTGGCTATGAGTGATCAGGGTGGAAACTTTGGTTTGCTTACTGGTAATAATAGTGGTCCGTTTCCTGATGTTGCTACCCGTGAATTCTGGACGGTCCCTGGTAGTAGTGGAACTGTACGAGGATTTGATATCGAGGATTTAAACAACGCTATTCAATATAGCGCAAGGGCGCTTTGTAGTACTAACTTTTCAGGTTCCGGCGGTGTGCATGATATGTCGTTAAGCTTTGGGGGCGAATCCATTGCTATACCATCTGCTCGTAATAACACTAGCGTAACAGAATTCAGTGCTAAAAGCCCATCTACTGGTAAGATAGCCGTACGAGTGACTAAAGGAGGTGGATTTGCACCATTGAATTGTTTAGAACTAATCTGGTTTGAATAATGATACAGCATCCCTACATACAGCAGAAAGGATTTACCACTAACGGCCACCGAATCACCTATGAAGTAGGCGAAACAATTAGTTTTAGCGCAAACTATCTATTATCTCAAGCGGATGCGTTTGAATGGAATTTGTATCATGCCGATACTGGTCTCGCTATCACTACCTTATTGGGGGCTAACCCCACATGGTCACCCCTAACCACCTACAAACAGGGTATAGACGTAGAGCTTAAAGTAAATTTTGGTATACATCAAACGGTATTTAAAAAGCGGATAAGGCTTGTTATAATACCTAATTGTAATACGCCTGATTTTACCATAGATATAAGTCAAGGTTTCTCCGATCCCAGAATTTCAGACGCGGGAAATGGCCAATGGAATGTTGACGGTACGGGTATACCTGGAGGAAGTGTAGTTCATTTTATTGGTACAGCTTCTAGTTCTCGGATACGGCTTTTAGATTTTCAAGGAACCGACGGCAATGAAATAATGATTTGCTCCAATGGAGTAAACGTAACAACTATTAACAAAACCGGGTCAAGTTACGATGATGCACTGATTTTTTTAGACCGTAATGAGCATGTCTGGTTATACGGCCGCCAGTTAGCGAATAATGATTACGGAATGCGCCTTAACGATGGAGGATTGTCTGCTGCGCAATTTGGCCCCAAGGTAGAAAGCCATCATAATATTAGGGTGTTTGGTTTGAGAGCTGAAGGATGCCAAAGCTCAGGGATTAAGTTAAAGTTAGACTTTGTCAACCGATCTACCGGTGCTTTTGATGATCTGTGGGTGTATGATTGCTATACTGCTGATTGTGCGAATGAAGGGATATATCTAGGCTTCTTTAACTACGCTTACGACTCAGGGTTTAATGGAGGCGACTATCATCACTCTATGAAACGCTGTAAGATGTTTTATAACTATGCCACTAACAACGGATGGGATGGTGTTCAATTATCTTGCGCTGACGAAGACGCAGAGGTATTTGGTAACTATTCTTATAAAAACGCTACCAGTAACACGGGTAGTCAAAACTTTGAACTAGTCTTAAATGGTGGATTTACTGGCCAGTGCTACGATAATCTTTGCGTGGGCAATGCCATGCAAATACTCGTCAATGGAGATAGCTACGTGTACAATAACATCATTTATGCACCTAGCCGTCAAAATGCTATTTTTGTCAGGCGAACGGATAACCCAGGCTTAGGTAGTCCAAGCTTTGACCATAACGACCCTAACGCGGTGCTGTACTTATTCAATAACACGTTAGTAAGTGCGCAGGACCCCGTCTATATATTAGATGCCAATGACCGTAGTACTGGTAGCGTTCCAATAGACATTATTAATCTTTACAATAATTTAGCTTTAGTATCTGGCGGGGTAGTAGAAGGGTTTATGCGTTATAATGAGCCAGGTACTAATACCATAAACCAAGACAATCAAACGGTAGCCAATGAATCTGCTATAGGCTTTGAAGATGCTCCAAATGATGATTTTGATATAGCAGATAGTTCCTCTAATATCTTATCAGAAGCTATGGACATTAGCTCGGTGGTAGATATTGATAATTTGAAGCTGAAGCTATTTACTGATGCGCATAATCAGTATGCTCCCATTCGTGGTAGATGGCGCTATGGAGCGCACCACAGAACCAAGAATCATGAAACCCTTAGAGAGCCTGATAAGACGAAAAGCATGATCCAGTGGTACCAAACAAATGAGACTTCAGGGTTTACCGATCGAGAGAAAATACCTGAGGCTTACGGAGCTATTTTTAAGACAAGTGATTACATCGATAATTCAGCTAAACCACGTAAGCTGATGTCTGCTCTAGTGAAGGCTAAAACGGGTGAATTTAGTGGTGTAGAACAGTTGGATGATGCGAGTTTTTCATGAACGTAATAAATGATTTTTTAAACTATAAATTTTAATGTAATGGCACTAGAAAAGTACGATGCTTGTAATACAGAATTAGCTGATTTCGTCTCAGAGGCGGATTGCTTAGAAGAGCTTGGTAGGATTGTCGCTGGGTTCCTTTTTAAAGTGGGTTTTGATATCGAATCAATCACCGATCAGACTACTCTAGATCAGGCTATCACTGATGGTGATGTAAAGATTTTAAAAGGCTTGGCAGGCAACTGGGCAAAGCCTACGGCTAACAAGAAACCAGCTAAGGCATTTAAGGTAGATCAGTTCAGTAGCTGGAACTATTCTATACCTATAAGTCACTATTCTGTTGATGCTAATTTACCCTTCTGGAATGATGTGGTTCTAAGCGCCAATGATTGGTCAATGGCCTTCATCTTTGAAGACTTAAGAACTTGGGCTCCTTTAGATGATGAACTCTCAGGTATACCTCTTGATTTTGATATGGGGCCAGCCTCTCAGGATGAAGTCGGAGGCTCTATCCAGTTCGAAGGAACTATCAATTGGAGAACCCGATTTATGCCCTATGTATTGGAGCTAGATAAGGCTTTGCTAAGGACTAACTTTAAGGAGTAGTTAAAGTAACCTTAACGGTGTTTTAATAGGGGTTTAAATGCCCCTATTTTTGTTTGTTTGCTGCTCTCGAAAAATGTACTTTTCGTTTTGCTAAAATGTACCTTTCGTTTTGCCGAATGTACTATACCAAAACGTTTTTGACAGTGCCGCACTATATGCAGAAGAAGTTATATTATCACAGCAGTATTCCCTAGAACCCATTTATGAAAACGTCTTTAGAGAAGAAACAGAGTTTGGGCGGGAATCGATCTTTGAGATCGGAGGCATTGGTGCACAAGGAGGTTTAGGTGCGGGAGCCAACCAATATACCATAAGTCAGGGAGTTAGAGGAACACCAAATAGAGGTTTTGGATTTAACAGACCAACTCCGGACCTAATCAATTCCTTCGAGCAGGACGACCCACGGTTACAAGCCACGGTGATTTTCTTAGGTGAAGTACTAGACGGTATAGAAATTTTAGGAGACCCGGGAACACCGGATGAAACCCGTGATGCCCAAGATAATTTGATTGAAACGGAAACGTATAATCAAAAAATATGGCTTCCGGGAAATACGGTCTTTTCAAATCAGGCGCATAACCGAAGACTTATTAGGTACGCCGAGGTACTTTTAATAGCGGCAGAGGCACTTAACGCAGAAGGAAATCCGGGACAAGCGCTTGTTTATCTAAATCAGGTACGAGAGCGTGCAAGAGAAGGTAATGGTTCCATTTTACCTGACATTACGGAAACAGGGAGAGAGGCTCTGGCGGATTTGATCTTGGAAGAAAGAAGACACGAACTAGCGCTGGAGGGCCATCGTTTTTGGGATCTGGTAAGAACGGGAAAGGCGCCAGAAATTTTAGGCCCTTTAGGTTTTGAAACGAATAAACATGAAAACCTACCTATCCCTCAGAGCGAACGAGATATAACAGAAGGGCTATTGGATCAAAATCCCGGATGGAATTAATAACTAAATTTTTTAATCTTTTAACTAAAAAACAATTATGAAGAAGCAACTTAAATTATGGTGTAGTATTTTCCTTATTGGAGGAATGCTCGTATTTTCTGGCTGTGGTGATGACGATGATGGGCCGGCAGCTTTAGAATTAACTGCTATAAGTGCAACAGGTACAGAAATTACAAGTGGAAACAGTGTTACAATTGATTTAAATGCTGCGACTTCTGCTGTTGATGTACCACCTGATGCAACTATCACAGTTACGTTTTCAAGAGAAGTTGATCCTGCAAGTGTGAATTCGGCAGCAGTAACTGTTAATAACGGTACTGATGATGAGACTGTTGACCTTACAGCAAATGGTAACGCATTAGTAATTACTCCTCAGGACGAGTTGGAGCAAGGTACAGATTACACATTGACAATTAATGCCTCCATTCAAGCCCTGGACGGTGGTTCAATCATGTCTACAACACGTTCATTCAAAACCGCAGGGAGAAAAGCCGTTATACCACCACAAGCTGAAAGTCAAAAAATCTATTTATCATTTGATGGTAATGTAACTGATGAGGAGGGTAATACAATTTTAAACGATGATGTTAGTTACACAACTGATAGATTTAATGTAATCGATGGTTCAGCTGATTTTAATGGAACGACCAATTATGTAGGAATACAATATTCAGCAGATATTATTGGATCTAGTCAAACGATAAGTTATTGGATCAGACTTCCTGAAAGTGATGATTATAATACGCATGTTCGAACAACTTCTTATGTTACCTTGGCATTAGGAGGCAATGATGGTTTTTATCATGAATTTGGTAGGTTCAGCGAAAATCCTGCTATAGATTTTCTTAAATACTTAACTATCCATGAAAACGATGGTACAGACGGAGGTCTTATAAGAAGCTTCGATGAAAACAAGCAAGAAGGAAGAGAGGTAGATCCACCTCGTACTTTTGAGAAAGATAATTTCGGCTGGCTCGAAGTGGCAACAAGTGAATGGCTGCATATAGTTACTGTTTATGATGAGGCCACATCAACTAAGTCTTTCTATTTTAATGGAGAGCTAGGAACTGAATTTACTTTTACGGCATCTGATGATGGAAAAGTTGATCGTGGAGCGATGACTATTGATTCGGAACAAATTGCTAATGACCCCACAAATAATAATAATTTGTATTTAGGTTCCGGCATACCTTTTTGGGCAACTTTGAATATGGATGGAAGCATCACACCATTTAGAGCTAATGTGGCGCATGCTTTTAAAGGTCAAATGGATGATTTCCGACTTTGGACTGCAGCACTTTCGGCTACCGAAGTAAAAAGTCTTTACGATGCTGAAAAGCCCTGAATTAAATAAACTGTAATTGTAACAAAGGCCCAACAAATTGTTGGGCCTTTAATCACTAAATCAATCAGCTAATTATTTATCTAACCTTATGCGAATTATCACCCTGCTTCTTATTTGTTTTACACTTATGCGTTGTTCATCCGATGATGAGCCCGAACAGGAGCCAGGGATTCTTCAACTTTCAGCAGTCAGGTTCGGTACCACTTCTCTCAGTCCGACTCAGGTAACGAGTAATGTGCCGCTGGCCAGTGCTGTTATAATATCATTTAACCTACCTCTCGATAGAGCTCGCGCAGAAAGTGCGATTACATTAACTACTGAAGATAATGAAACATCTACGCTAGACTTTTCATATCTAGATAATGACAAAACGATCTCTTTTACACCCACTCCTGACTTTCAAAACGGAACAGATTATACCATAACCATTGATGAAATAGTATCAACTACAGGTGAAATGTTCCCCGGGGCAGAGTACCAATTTACAGTAGTCAATGGTTCGATGGATTTAGTAGAAGCAAAAATCAACGGGATGGATCTAAGGTCTTCTCAGGTGATTCAAAACATTCCCAAAGACATCAACGTTAACATCACTTTTTCAGAGAAGCTATCAACCGATCATGACTTCTCTCAAGATATAAGGATAGGGTCTTTGGATTTAAACTTTACGTTAAGCGAGGATCAAAAGTCCCTTGCTATTACCAGCAATTCGAACGTACCTTACCTCACAAAATTGCTATTCAATATAGATAGCGATCTTATCAGTGAAGATGGCTTCGTTTTTGAAGGCTTCCAAAAAGAATTCTACACCCAACTAGATTCTACCTTCAAATTTCCTGAGCTATCAGATGATGATCTACTAACTAAAATTCAGGAGCAAACTTTCAAATACTTTTGGGACTTTGCTCACCCTGTGAGCGGGTTAGCGAGAGAAAGAAACACCTCTGGAAATCTGGTAACCATTGGCGGTTCCGGCTTTGGGGTAATGGCCATTCTGGTAGGTATCGAAAGAGGCTTTATCACACGAGAGCAAGGTGTGAATCGCTTAGAAACTATTGTTAATTTTTTAGAGACTGCTGATCGATTCCACGGTGTATGGCCGCATTGGATGGAAGGAGATACCGGTAATACCATTCCATTCAGTCCCAACGACAATGGTGCTGATTTAGTGGAAACCGCTTTTATGATACAAGGATTGTTGACAGCGAAACAATATCTGAACGGTAACGATGTGCAAGAATTAGCCATACAAAATAAGATTACCACTCTGTGGGAAGAAGTGGAATGGGATTGGTTTACCCAGGGAGGACAGGACGTGCTCTACTGGCATTGGTCGCCAAACTTTGAATGGGAGAAAAACTTGAGAATTAGTGGCTGGAACGAGTCTTTGATCATCTATGTGCTAGCGGCTGCTTCACCTACTCACTCTATTTCAGCGGATGTCTATAACAATGGTTGGGCTCGCAATGGTAATATGGTGAATGGCAATGATTTCTATGATATCAATTTGCCCCTTGGCTCCAACCGTGGAGGTCCATTATTCTTTAGTCACTATTCTTTTCTAGGCCTGGATCCACGCAATCTGGAAGATCAATATGCCGATTACTGGCAGCAAAACATCAGTCATTCGCTTATCAATCGGGCTTACTGTATTGATAACCCCCTTAACTATGTAGGGTATAGTACAGCTTGCTGGGGACTTACAGCCAGTGATGGAAACGAGGGTTATTCTGCGCACTCCCCTAATAATGACAGAGGTGTGATCACTCCCACGGCGGCGGTGAGTGCTTTGCCTTATGCGCCGGATGAATCTATTGAGGCCATCAAGCACTTCTACTATCTGCTTGGGGATAAACTTTGGGGTGAGTATGGGTTCTATGATGCCTTCAATATCACTGAAAACTGGTACGCCCGATCATATCTGGCTATTGATCAAGGACCTATTATATTAATGATTGAAAACCATAGAACAGCTTTACTGTGGGATTTATTTATGCAAAATACAGAAGTGACCGAGGGTTTGGATAAACTAGGTTTTACTTCGTACTAATTTTTGATTTGGTTTGATTAATGGCCGCTAGATTACTTTTTTTTGGTCTGGCGGCTTATCCCTAACCAATTTTGAGAGGCAAGCTTAATGATCTAATTCTGTTTCAAATAGAGATTAGAAATATTGGGCCGAAGGTATGGGGAGGTGGAAATGAGCGTTGCGAATTGAACATATAACAGTGATAGGTTAAAATGAAATACGTAAGAGGTATTCTGCTCATGTTGGCACTCGGTTATTTGACCTTCTCCTGTGTCAAATCCAAAGGATCTGTCAGTAATGAAAACTCAATCTCCCCACTAGAATTATCGGAAGATTCTCTTCTCACACTCGTTCAATATCAGACTTTTCAGTACTTCTGGGAAGGTGCCGAGCCGGTAAGTGGTATGGCCCGTGAGCGACTGCATATGGATGATGTTTATCCTAATCACTCTATGGATATTATTACCTCTGGCGGGTCAGGCTTTGGACTGATGGCATTAGTAGTCGGAATAGAGCGCCAGTTTATTACCAGAAATATGGCAATAGATAGGCTCCAAAAAATCATTTCCTATCTGGAAAAGGCAGATAGTTTTCATGGTGTATGGCCACATTGGTGGAATGGTCCTACGGGTAAGGTATCCCCCTTTAGTAAAATGGATAATGGCGGAGACTTGGTAGAAACTTCATTTCTGGCCGCTGGCTTGTTGACGGTGCGGCAGTATCTTAACTCTGAAGAATCTCAGGAGAAAGAACTTATTGATCGTATTAATACACTCTGGGAGGGCATCGAATTTGATTGGCACACCAAAGGTGGGGAAGATATTCTCTATTGGCACTGGTCACCTGAATACAGTTGGGATATGAATTTTGGAGTTAAAGGTTATAATGAGTGTCTGATCATGTATGTTTTGGCTGCATCATCTCCTACTCACTCGGTGAACCCAGATGTATACCACAAGGGATGGGCTGGTTCCGGGGCTATAGCTGATGATACGACATATTATGGCCTGGAAACGGAGCTTAATCATTATCAGGATAACAGTTCGCCGATCGGACCTTTGTTTTGGGCACACTACTCGTATCTAGGTTTAGATCCACGCGGGCTTAAGGATCGGTATGGGGATTACTGGAAGCTCAATCAAAATCATGCTTTGATCCACTATAATCACTGCGTGGCTAATCCACATGAGTATGAAGGTTACGGTGAGAATTGCTGGGGGCTCACCTCTAGCTATTCCATGAAGGGATATGCCGGGCATCGTCCTGATCGTGATTTAGGCGTTATTTCACCAACGGCAGCTTTATCTTCATTCCCTTACACACCCAAGGAGAGCATGAAATTTCTTAAGTACTTATACCATGATGCAGATACGTTGATAGGTAAATATGGTCCTTATGACGCTTTCAGTTTTACTAATAATTGGTATTTACCCCGCTATCTCGCAATCGATCAGGGTCCAATTCCTGTTATGATTGAAAACTATAGAACGGGTCTAATATGGAAGCTCTTCATGTCAGCACCTGAAGTTCAAAACGGACTTAAGAAGCTTGGTTTTGACTATAAAAGCAATTAGAACTCATAGACTAATATTAAATATGGCCTTTAGAAAAATACCCGCCCGATTATTAGCGCTTTATGTATTAATGATACTCATGGCATTTTTACTGTATTGCACTAATCCGATAGACCAAAAGCCTACATCATCCGCTACCTATTCAACAAGAATAGATTCATTAATGGCTTTAATGACTCTTGAAGAGAAAATTGGTCAGCTAAATCTACCTAGTGCGGGTGATATTACTACAGGGCTAGCCAATAGTACGGGTATAGCCACCAAGATCAAAGACGGTAAAGTAGGCGGACTTTTTAACATAAGAGGTTTAGATAAAATTAGAAAGGCACAGCAAGTAGCTGTAGAGGAAAGCCGTTTAGGTATTCCATTGATTTTTGCCATGGATGTGATTCATGGCTATAAAACTACCTTTCCGATACCACTGGGTGTTTCATGTACCTGGAATATGGAACTTGTTGAGATGTCCGCGCGTATTGCTGCTCAAGAAGCTACTTCTGAAGGTATATCCTGGACATTTTCACCGATGACAGATATATCACGAGATCCAAGATGGGGTCGGATTTCCGAGGGGAGCGGGGAAGATCCCTACTTGGGCTACAAAGTAGCTGAAGCCATGGTTAAAGGATATCAGGGAGATGATCTTTCTAAAAATAATACTATGATGTCCTGTGTGAAGCATTTTGCACTCTATGGAGCATCAGAGGCCGGCCGCGATTACAACACCGTGGATATGAGCAGACTAAGAATGTATAACGACTATTTCCCCCCTTATAAAGGTGCGGTAGACGCAGGCGTGGGTAGTGTAATGGCCTCTTTTAACGAAGTGGACGGTGTACCGGCTTCAGGTAATAGATGGTTAATGACCGAAGTTTTAAGAAATCAATGGGGTTTTGAGGGGATGATAGTAACAGACTACACCGGTATCAATGAAATGGAAGCGCATGGATCAGGAGATTTACAGCAGGTTTCCGCCATGGCCCTTAATGCCGGTATAGATATGGATATGGTAGGTGAGGGATTCTTAAC
>JBCCSU010000090.1:0-16652 GCA_039199635.1 Bacteroidota bacterium
AATGACCAATTAGGTCGACTGAATGCACTAGAGTTTTTTAGATGTACTGAAAATCCACTTGACGAATTTCCAACCTCCATCTTAGGTTTGAATAGATTAAAGGACTTAAGTCTAAGCAGTTGTCAAATTAAATCAAGGGTGCCTGATTTTTCTCAGTTGTCCGACTTGGAAGTCTTGTTCTTAGGAGGTAATCAGTTCTACGGGCCTGTTCACTACTCCTTATTGGATCTTTACAAATTAGGAAGCCTGAACCTCTCTTCTAATAGTATTACGGAACTTCCTGATTTCTCTACGCATCCTAACCGCGCTAATATGAGTGTTCGTGTCCAGGATAATTACATACCGCAATCCGATCTTGACAAGAATATTGGCCTATTCCACGAATATGTTTATCTCCCGCAAAAGACCATTCCTTCAGAACAAGGACAAGTACTTGATATTCTTGAAATTGAGACTTTATACAATCTATTTGAAAGTACATCTGGAAGAAATTGGTCGAACAAATATGGATGGCCAACTACGGCAGGAGCTTGGTCCAGTGTTACCTCGGTAACAGATCACGTGTCAAATTTCAATGGTGTAAGTACAGAAGGGGGAGATGTTTGGCACGTACAGCTTCCCAATAATAACTTGATTGGGATGCTTACTCCTTTAAGCGAACTTAAAGAACTGCGATCTATAGACCTATCAAGAAATGACCTGGGGGGACCATTTGAATCAAACGTGATCGGACTAACAAATCTATTACGGGTTAATTTTAACTCATGTAACCTCGTTGGTGGACTTGGTTCAGAAGTAGAGACCCTTACTAATTTAAAAGTACTTGATCTGGCTAAAAATAACTTGTTCGGCACATTGTCCACGGATTTATTTAAACTGACCCATTTGGACACTTTGAATTTAAGCCATAATCAGTTTAGCGGTGAGCTAGTGTGGGAGTACAGTGCAACAACTTACAATTTAAAGTCCATCGATATTTCGAATAACGATTTGACCGGCAAAATAGATGAATTTTTAAGAAGATGGCCGCACCTCCAAACCTTGAATGTGGAAAGCAACAGCTTTTTCGGGAGATTAAATAACGGATTCTTTTATCCAGATTTAGAAGACTTAGATATTAGCAATAATGATTACATTGGCTCACTCCCGGAAGGAGTTCTAAGAACAAGTGGACTGTCTAGGTTTGATGGTTCACACAACACATTCAGTGGTAATATCCCGCAGATAGACGCCCACCAACTGACTGTGATTGATCTTAGCCATAATATGTTTGATGCTTTAGAGGATGACCTTATAGGACCCTCCGTGAGACTTGATACACTTAGATTGAATGATAACCAACTCACCTTTGGAGATCTGGAATATCAATCATTTTTGTTTCAAGGTAAAGGGGTACCTATAAATGCCCGCATTCGGTCTTTCGTATTGGAATATAGCCCACAAGACAGTGTGAATACGTACTTCGATCTGGAGTCTCTCACCTTTTCCGTGATGCAAGAGGGTGATTACAATACTTATCAATGGTATAAAAATGATGTTCCCGTATCTGGCGCTACTACAAGTAGCCTAACTGTAGATGAGAGCGATATAAATATAAGTAATACTTTTTGGTGTGAGATTTCAAATACTCAAGCTCCGGAGTTATTGCTTTACAGTAGAAAACAGTATCAAGATGCTCCGAGTGCTTCAACAGGCAACCCTCCGACAAATGTCTTTTGGTCCATTGCTAATGGAGACTGGGATGATCCTACGATCTGGTCTCACACCGAAAATGGTGCTGTGGCCAATGATTACCCGTCCGCGGGTGATATAGTTTATATCATTGATCATCAAATAACAGTAGAGAGTCCATCCATTTGTTCCTCCCTAGAGCTTATTGTTGATAATGCGAATACTCTTCTTACGGTAGATGGTGTAAGAATGGAAGTAAATGGAGAGTTAAAGTTGACAAAAAGATCAGAAGGTCATTCGGGTAACGTACAAATTGTAAATGGTGGAAAAATTCAATTGGTAGAAGACATTCGGTAATATGGTAAGAAACAAGTTTATATTAAAGTCTTTCAGCCTGCTGGGAATAGTCCTAATCGTTCAAAGTACAGTTGTTCCGGGAGTCACTTATGCGTTAACCTCTGGACCTACAGCGCCTGAAGCCACCAGTTTTGAACCGGTAGATACTTCTTCTATGGTAGATGCTTTAACCGGTGATATGACCTACGGCGTACCACTATTAGAAGTGCCGGGACCCAGTGGAGGTTACCCGTTATCTTTATCTTATCATGCTGGCATTATGCCCAATGAGGAGGCCTCTTGGGTAGGATTAGGTTGGACCTTAAACCCGGGTGCCATAAGCAGATCCGTTAGTGGGTATCCAGACGACCATGACAATGTTCCGGATGTGGACCAGGAAGTTTGGGAAGGAGGGGAATCTAAAACTACGCAGATCGGCATAACCGTACCTTTACATGGTTATGCTTCTGTTGATGCGAGCCTGACGATAAGCCGAGATACTTATCGAGGGTTTTCTGTCCAGGAGAATGTAAACGTGAGATTAAATACAGGCCCTTTTCAAGTGGATGAATCAGGAAACGTAGTAGGTGTTACGGTACCCGTTAGCGGTAAAATTGGTAAAGTTGGTAATTTCAATGGAGCGGTAAGCTATAACACTTCCTCAGGTCTGTCTGCATCAGGATCATTACAGATGGGAGCTGCCTCAGTATCTTTATCATCCAATGGGAGTATTGGTGTAAAATATGGGGCATTAGGTATGAATATGAGTTCGCAAGGAAATTCATATTCAATCGCTGGATTGACAATGACCAAAACGGCGAATAACAATAAGTCCGGTAAGATTAGTACCAGCACTAAAAGTTCAGGACTCAATTTGGGTTTTTTAAGCTATCGCAAAACCTATCAGCGTTATTGGATTAATGAGACTTCCAAAATTAAAACCTTTGGATCACTTTATTTTCCTGAAACCTTACCCAGCCTATCTACTTTGGACGATAAGAGTTTTGATACATACGATTTACCCACTAACAAGAACTTCAATAATCAAAACGCAGTAAATAAGTTGGGGGGGTCTTTTGTCGATTACGACACGTATAGTGTTAATGCGCAGGGCGTTGGAGGAACTATGCGCCCCTATCATTATTATAAACACCTGCTCAGGCAGACTGAGTTAAATAGTGATGGAGAGGTAACGATTGAAAGCTACCCGTTGAATGCTTTTGAGCAAGTAACTCAATTCAAATTTGAAAACGAATTTTCGAATAGAGTAAGTTTTTCGGGCAACGTAAATAACGCTAATACACCATTCTTGAAATGGAATGGTGATAACGATTATTTTGACATCAAAAATACCGACATCATTACGGGTGAAAATGGAGATGACGGCATGATCAATGGGAGTCTAATCACGAAATCACCTATCCGCTATTATACAAACGCCCAGATCCGGGACGGAGTAGGTTTGTCCGGGTTTATTGAATGTACCGCTCCAGGGTTTAATAGAAGTACGCTAGGACTGGAGTGTAATAATCAAGTTGGCGCTTTTACTGTAACCAACGAAAGCGGTGTAAATTACCACTATAGTCTACCGGCTTACAGTTACGATGAATATATCTATTCCGGAAGAACTGATGAAAAAGGTAAAGACTTTATTAACCAGAAAAAACGATTGACCAAATACGCTTATACCTGGTTTTTGACCGGAGTCACAGGCCCCGATTATGTAGACCGAAATAATAATGGCAAAACCGACAAAGGTGATTATGGCTACTGGGTTGATTTCCAATATGGCAAATGGACGGACGGTTACGAATGGCGTAATCCTGCACAGGGCGTAAATAGAGATCTGGATCAAGCGTTTTCTACCTTTAGTAAGGGCAAAAAGGAGTTGTATTATTTGAATTCAATTTCTACCGAAACACATACCGCACTTTTTGTTAAAGAAATTAGAAAGGATGCTAAAAGCACGGTAAGCCAATATGATGAAGCTGTAATAATCGAAGATCTTAAGGAAAAATATCGGGATAATGGGGGGCATCGGGCAGTGCCAAGATTTTTACCGGATGTTGACGAAACTCGAGGTTACGAAGAAGGAAATTACTACTACGCCCATGCTAAAAGTACATTGAAGCTGAACAAAATACTACTACTCAAAAACGAAGAAACTAATCTTTTTGATATTGAAGCTCAGGGTTTATACAATCACGCATTCGCCTATTCCTATCGTGATAAGAATGGTAACGCCAGGACATTTTTAGATAAATATCACTATGGCGATAACGTGATTGATATTGGTGATTTCGAGGATCGGGAAAGTGCTCTTTTGAAGGGTACGGTAAAGGGTATAGACTTTAAGACTTCATATCGCCTGGCTGATAAATCACCCAACAGCTTCACCGAATTTACAGCCTACAGATGGCTACGGGGAGACCAAAGACAGGGTGCACCTCCCAGAAATATTGAACGGTTTGGAAAACTCACATTGGAGTCATTATCATTCTTTGGAGAAAAGGGACAAGGTACCAATCTGATCCCACCCCTGAAATTTGACTATGATCTTGACCTAGCTCCGATAGATGTTACTTTTAACCTCTTGGAAGACAAAATTATTACGGATCAACCTTTAGAGGAAGGTGGTATTTTCAAACTAGAGCAATATGACGATTATTTTTTAGTAACGTCTGAAAATGAAGATAATACCTTCAATTACATTTTCTTAGATCCTAACGTTCGCTCTCTCAATAGGGGAGGTTTTCCAGATGATATTCCGCTGGCTGGTCCTGCCCGTCAAGTCAGAATTAGCCAAAGTAAGAATCCAAACTATCTCAGAGATTTTTATGACATCTGGGGATTCTTCAAATCGGACTATTCACCGGATGGTAAAAGGCAGGGATCTAGTTTTGGTCGAAGAGTTACAGACCTTTCGGCAAAGTCGGTTGATGTTTGGTCATTACGAAAAATTGACAATGGCATTGGCTCTATTATCTCTTTGGTATATGAAACGGACTTTTACGAGAAGTCTGTTATTGGAGGTGGAATGATGATTCCCTTAAATAGTATTACGAAAGAAGGCGATAATAGTGTCAAAGTCCATTTGCCTGAGAGTATCTCATTTACTGATGTTCAAAACGCTAAAAACCCCATTAATGTGGCTGTTGTAGGTGTTTATAAGAATCCTGGGGCGGTAGGTACTATCCCGTCTTGCGAAGGTGATGAGCTTTGGGAAAATTGTCAAATTGAAAATGATTATTATCTATCTCACCACTGGCAGAGCTCAAAGGTTTCTGAATCTGATCTGACGTATGATCCGAATTCGCATACTATAACCATCAATACAAGGTTTACTGGACTGGAAGGGATGACAGGTGAAACCATAGCTGTACCTTATGACGGTACTCGATCCTGTTGTAGAAACGGTGATAAGGTAGCCAATTACAATACTCCCAATAAATGGCCCGATTTTATTGGTACCGCGGCTATTGAGGTTTTTAGTCGTTATGGGGGAGGTATCCGAGTCAAGAGCATTGAAGTATCGGATGGATTAAACAAACGAAGAACATCTTATGAGTATCATAATGGCATGACTTCATATGAACCTTTGGGGGTGTTAAGGCCTGAACTAAGACAGGATTTTCTCGATGAGATAGCTACTCATTCCAGACCGGACATACATATTGCCGAAGTGACAAAGGATTACAGCAGAATGATTAACGCTAGATTTAACGAACTCATGTCCATAGTGAGGGAATTGCCTAGTCCTAATGTGTTGTATAAAAAGGTAAATATTAGGGACGGCGTTGATGAGGCTGGTAAAGGGTGGATACCCATTGAAGAATATAAGGAGTTGGTTTTTAATACCTACTTATCAGGGGATAACCCTGACGTAGGTGTGAAAAGAGATTTCCCGGACAAAGGTTCGCCATTGGATCCGGTACTGGATGATTTTGAATATAGTTTGGCAAACATTGGCCCTGTTACTGTCAGGGATGAGTCTTCTAAAGTGGGTCAACTCGCGAGTATGTCAATTCTGGATAAAAATAGAGAGACCATTTCTTCAAGCTCATATACTTATCAGAATGCTACCCAGCTTCGGAACCAGGGTGTCATTAACGAAGTATTTTTAGATGCCCGCCGTGTACGTCAGGCGGAACCAAATGAGGAAGACTTTCATTTGATCGGGGTGGTTAGCACACGTACCACTATCCCTACCATGCAAGCGTCTATGACTACCTACGATCGAAAAACTGGCATTACATCTACTCAATGGAATGTGGGTTATGATTTTTATTCAGGGGTCCTATTAAAGAAGAAGACTGCCGATAGCCGAGGCAATTACTTTCTGGACGAAGGCATTCCTGCCTACCGTCAGTATTGGGACGGTATGGGACCTCTGCTGGCAGGTGGTAAAAACATGTTGATCCAGTCCGCTGGGTCTCAAAAGTGGAAGATGGATGAGGCTGAAGAAAAAGTAGGCTTGCTCTCAGCCAGCGTTCAGACTTGGAGTGATAATGTGGAAGTATTGGGCGAAGGTTCACAACCTGGTATCTGGAGAAAGGAAGCTACTTATAACTGGAATGGAAAGGAACCGTTGAACTCTGACGGTACATATTCAAAAGAAGATTTTGATTTGAATGTCTTCAATTATAGCCTAGGGGCTTCGAATTTAAAATGGTTAAGAGTTTCACTCATAGATCTATACGATGTTAATTCAAATGCTCTTCAAGCGGTAGATGTAAATGGTCAGGTAGCTTCTACCCGTATGGACAAAAACCGTCAGCGGGTAATAGCATCTTCAGCGCTTTCAAGTTACTGGGAAATGACTTACAGTGGCGCTGAGCAAGAAGTTTCTTCTACTCTGGTGGAAGGTGATGTGAATAAGGGCAATGGTCAACTGGCCAATATTCGAAGCCATACCGGCCAATATAGTCTGGTGGTTCCCTCTGGAGGTGAAGGTTTTAACTATACCATTCCTGCTAGCTCAGTCGATGTGAATAATAAGTATTTTGCCAGCGTTTGGATGTACCTGCCAGGAAACGCCGAAAGTGCTTCTGAAATAGACGATGCCGATCTGTACTATGAGATCAACGGTGTAAGAACTTCCATAAGCCCGGAACTGCTTCAAAACAAATCCAAAAGCTGGTACCTGGTCAATTTGATGATTGAGCCTAACGGTGTCAATGACATAAAAGTGGGTGTGGTTAACGGTACGTCACGAGGGGTTTATTTGGATGACTTTAGAGTGCACCCTGTGAATAGTACAATGACCAGTTACGTCTATGATAATTTGACCGATCGACTCATCTATATATTGGATGCCGATAATCTCTATACCCATTTTGAATATGATTTCCACGGTAGGTTGATCAAGACCACCAAAGAACATATGAACTTTAGTGACGGTACCTTCAGAGCGGATCAGACAGTAAGTGAGACGACTTATAATTATGGCGAGAATTAATAAAATGAGAATACCAAAATTATACATCGCTGTATTTATACATGGTTTCTCAACACTTGGATTTTCTCAAGGTGTCGAGTTTAATGAATATGTATGCCCGTCAGAAAGCTTTACTGTATACGAAGATTTAGCCGCCAGATCAGGTGACTCCGATAGAATTTGCGATTCAGGTACCAGGTATACTTATGAGCTTAGTGGAGATACCCATTTAATTCAGTCTCTTAATTTAATTAGAATGGGGCCGGAGAATGAAGGAACTAATTGGGCCAGGTTAGAGATTTCTTGGATGTCTAACGTTACCGGTACAGTTATTATCAAAATCAATTTTGAAAGAAGGAAGAAAAAAAATCCATGGGATTGTGATTGGGAACCGATAACACCCCTATCGACTTACACTATTATTAAGGAATCTATAAATCCCGGAGGTCAATTGCAGGGTACGTCAGTATCCTATTCTAACGGAAGTGAAACGAAAAATATTAGCCTCGGTTTTATTAAAAATACCTCATCTTTGACGGATACCAAAGCAGTTAGATATTGGATAAATGGCAGCTATGCGGGGGAGCGTACAGTCACAGAAACCAGTACTACCTTAACCGCGTATCGAACGGGTTTTGGTGATTACACCTACACTACACAGGTAAAAAATAGCTGTAATGAATGGTTTCAGGGACCTTCTAAAGTGGTTAGCATAGTGCCGAGTTGCAAACAAGATTTGCCTAGTGGTGTATCCATTAATATTCCCGGGGGTATACAGAGACCTGGCAGTGTCGAATTATTTAATGGACAATCTTACACAATAACGAACTCTGGTATTACGGATTTTGATGCACACTACAATTTAAGTCATGACGGCGGTAGCGATTTATATTTCACGGGTAGTAATGGATTATCTGTACGTACGGATATTGGAAGTTACACCGTTCGTACAGTGAAAAAATCCGGAAGGGAGAGTTGCCCAACGATTCCGGATCTAAAAGTTTTTGTAGGGGGTAGTGATATTGAATTGGAACGTTTTTGCGATATTACCGTACCAGATGATCTTCCCGACTTTGGCATAAACCTGGATCCAGATGATATTGTTTTTGAACACTTTGCCCTGACGGTGAGCAGTGACCGAAACATCATAATCAAGCCAGGCATCACGCTTACTTCCGGGGCAGAGCTTTTTCTGGAACCCGGTACACCCTTACCTACCACCGATTTGGATAAAAATTTCATTGAAACTCGTAGTTATAATGAGTATGGGGAGCTACAGTCGGCAGGGAGGGCCTACTTTGATGGTATGGGCCGACCTACCCAAAGTCAATATCAGAACCTGGATAAAAACATTATTTTGGGCAGTGAGGTGTTGTATGATGCACAGGGTCGGGCAGTAATCTCCACAGCTAATGCACCTATTTGGAAGGCGCTAAACCCTTCAGATGATGGGTGCATTACGCAACTGCCTGGAAATAATTTGGTGTTTGAGTATAAAGAAAATTTTGTTACGTCTTCCGGAGAAAAGTATGATCGTACTCATTTTGATGAGTTCATGGTTGGAGAAGATGAATTCACCAAGGAGTTGTCGCCTGATGGGGTGGACAATCTCCAGGAAGGTACGTTAGGCTGGTATTACAGTGCGAACAACGGCTCATCTTCTGAACCTGCTTTTAATGAACCCTTGGTGGATAACACCAGCTACCCCTACAGTAGAACGCTGTTTCATCATGACGGTACCGAAGACCCTAAGGGTCAAACCGTACCTGGCGATGTATACGTGGCAGGTTCGGGAATTCTGGCTGAAAGTAACAAAGAATCAGTAACGGATACTGACGAGCATCTTACTGCTTACAGCGAAATTGTACGTGATGAGTTGGGTCTGGCATTTCCTACAGCTTTTGAAGGAGATTTCAATAAAGTGATCGGTGCGGATGCCAATGGAAAAAGATCCGTGACTTACCTAGACAGAGAAGGGAAGACGTTGATCAACCTCTTTTACGGCACATTATCTAGCCCTATTACCAAGTCTTATCAATTCTATGATGAAGTCGGACGCGTTATAGAATCTGTGACACCCAATGGAGTAGCGGCTTATGAAGCGGGTACACCATTTGCGACCATAGACAAAACGCAGTACGTTTATAATGGAAGAGGGCTGTTAAGTGACCTATATGAAACGGACGGTGGGCATACACGGTACATCTACCGTGCGGACGGTAGCATTCGTTTTTCTCAAAACCAGGAACAGCGTGAAAATGGAAGGTATTCTTATACCCACTATGATGCTTCCGAGCGGCCATTCAAGAGCGGCGAATATCTTCCTGAAGCCGGTGGAATCACCTTTGGTAGCCCCGAAATGACGAATCCTCTGGTGCTAGAATCTATCGCATTGGACGGTGGTCTTTCTGATGCACTGGGGCAGCATTTGGATGAAATTGAAACCTTATTCGATCTGCCGGATCCATTATGTCCTTATCCTCAAAAATTTGTGAAGGGCCGAATATCAAGAATATCTAAAGCCGGAGTAAGTACTACCTGGTACAGCTATGACTACCTCGGTCGTGCAGTTTGGACAGTTCAGAACATCATCGGTTTCCGAAACGTGAAGATTTCCTACAGTTATGGACCGGATGGTCAGGTAACAGAAGTCAACTATCAGGATGAAAGTGCTGATAGCCATGCTTTTTCTCATTTCTATGAATACAATGCAGATGCAGCTTTGGTCAAAGTAAGTACTAAGTCGGATGTGACCGGTGGTGCTTATGAAACTACAACCAATGCCAGTTACAGCTACTATACGCATGGTCCGCTAAAGCGACTAGAATTGGGCGATAAGCTTCAAGGTATTGATTATATCTATACGACAGACGGCAAATTAAAATCTATTAATGACGGCGGGCTGAATAACGATCCAGGAGGTGATGATCCAACGACCAATGGATTCACCACAGACTATTTTGGGCAAACGTTAAGCTACCATACCGGAGATTATACGAATTCGAACCACACGCCTTACGACTTTCTTTCCTCAGTTCATGACAATCAATACAACGGTAATATTAAAGGCCAGACCTGGCATAACCCTACTTGGTTTCAGGACACACCCAAAGGCTACGGTTATACCTATGACGAACGTGATCAACTTGTGAAATCTGATTTCGCACATCATAGTTTTTTGAGACCTACTTTTTCTGAAAACCCAAGTAGTTGGTATGATGTATATACTGGACAATATGACCTTAATGGTAATATCGGTAGTGTAGTTAGGCACGACTATGTATTTAATCCGTTAAACGATTTTGCTTACCACTATGAAACTAACTCCAACCGTCTGGATAACCTGACTAGAAGCACTACTGTTGTTCGTGATTTTGAGTACAATGATATCGGGCAGCTTGAGTTAGACCTTGACAGTGATAGCGGAGTGGGTAAAAAAATGGACTACGATGTTACGGGCAAGGTAACGGCAGTCTATCCAGTGGATATAGATACTCGGGTCCCGGCAACTGATCCTTTGGTAGAATATGTGTATGATGAGAAGGGTTTCCGGCTATTAAAGCTTTTGCATGATGAGGCCGGTATTCTAGTTTCCAAAACCTGGTATGTACGGGATGATGGTGGTAAGGTGATGGCCATTTACGAAGAAGATATAGTAGGTGGTACTCCCGCTCAGCCTATTGAACTCCCAATTTATGGAACCTCTCGTATTGGGGTATTTAAACCGCAGCGCAGTGCTATATTTTATGAACTCCATGACCATTTAGGAAATGTACGTACTGTAATTGGTGACCCTGTACCTATCACCTTCACGGCTAGTATGGAAATTATCTCATCATTTGAAGAGGAATCCTATTTCGCTCAACTACCCGAAACCCGTACTATCGTTCCTGATTTCATCAATCATACCGCCACAGTGAATGCTGACCAAGCCATCCGACTAAATAATGTACAGGCCGGAGAGGAGCAGAGCATTGGACCTAGTATTACACTGGAAGTTAATCCAGGCGATACCATTCGCAGTGAGGTATTTGTAAAATATTTTGACCCTGGGGAGTCTCAGGATCCGGCGGTAAGCGCTTTTGCTTTATTGCTCCCTGCGTTTACAGGAACTAGTGGATTGGGAGATCCAGGAGCTATATCAAATACATCTTCGACCGGTGCCTATCCAATACCATTAGTCGGTGGGTCGGTGGAAGACGCTCCACGGGCGTACCTGAACTACATTCTTTTTGATCATGAGATGAATATGCTGGATGCCGGTTATCAACGGGTGAGTACGGCCGCTGAAATTCCTTCAATGAATCCGCACCTGCACACACATGAGCAATTAGCCGAAGAAGTTGTGGTTCAAAACCACGGATATATAACCTTATATGTCAGTAATTCCTCAGTCGAGGAAGCTGAAGTGTTTTTTGATGATTTTGCCGTACAGTTAACCTCTACGGAAGTCGTTCGTGCGCATGATTATTATCCCTTCGGCTCTCGGATCACGGATTTTGGCAATATTGACGATGAAGAGTATCGCTACGGGTATCAAGGGGAGTACAGTGAAGAGGACAAAGAAACCGAATGGAACAGTTTTGAGTCCAGGATGTATGACCCGCTTATTGGAAAGTTCACTACCGTTGATCCTCAAAATCAGTTTGCTTCTCCTTATTTAGGAATGGGGAATAATCCCGTTAATGGTGTCGACCCAGATGGGGAATATTTTTTTGGATTATTTGGCTCAACTGCGCAACAAAGAAGAGACGCCCGCAATTTAGCCTCGATTAAAGGTGGCGAGGTTTTGAATATGCATTCAAGAGACATTTCTGTTGCTTGGCAGACAGAAATTCCTACTCCTCAAGGCGGTGATTTTTTCCGCGTAGACGAACATGTTTTTGTTGGTAAGGATTTTAATTTATCTGAGCACGTTAGTTACTCTGAAGGAGTGATGTTCAATGCTTTGCAGGGAGACCTTAATTCTGTGGCTATCCTTCAAGATGCAGGACTAAAAACTTTAGCATTTAATTTGCACCTTCAAGGGATGCGGGAGCGTTCTGGTGCGGCGTATATGCAATTTGGACTTGCTGTAGCAACTGCACCCTTAGGATTTTTGGGTAGAGCACCGTCTCTGACGGCTGGTAGTGTCTTTACAAAAGGACCTTCAGGAGCATATTATTCTGTGGCGTTTGAGATGCAGTTACCAGCCAACCTTGTTAGAGCCACTAGATATGCTCATTTTAAAGCTGGTAATGCGGCCTTACAAACAGCGATGAAATCCAACCCTCTATTGAGTAAATTGGGCATATCAGCTCCGAAGTTTGGATCACCTTCTGGATGGGTATGGCACCACAGCACAAGTAGAGGTGTATTACAATTGGTTCCTAAGGCACAACATCCAAGTATTCCTGGAGGAATGTGGTGGCAAACTATGCATCCAGGTGGGATTGGAGGATATGCTATTTGGGGACGATAATAAAATTTAAACTATGATACTTGAGGAATTAGTAAGTTATTTTAGAAATGGTGGTTCATTCGAAGAGTTTTGTGATGATAAGTCACTTGATATTGAATCTGAAGTCATTGAAATATATATGGAAAAACCGTTCAACATCGATAATGCCTTGTCTTTTTTTGAGTTCGAAAAAACTGAAGGAAAAGTTGAATACGTACATAATGATAAAAAATATTTTAGTCTGTTTGATTTCTATTATTTTTTAGAAGCAATTGAGGAATCAAATTCCGGTCAGCACCAGTCTTTATCGGATACTCAAATTGCGGGTATGTTGTTTTCGTATGCAGTCAGTGATGCTTGATCTAAGTAATTTTAATTGTTTTCATCGAGCTTCACTTTAATGAAAACAGTACTTATAATTTTTGGGTCACTTTTCCCACTCTATATACAGGGTCAGAATAACAATATTTATTTAAGTTTGGGTCCTTCTTTAGGGAGGTCTTTTTCCACCATAGCCGGCACTCAAGTTGACAATTCGCTAGACCCATCTCGTAATTCACGGGCGTATGTTGAAGATAGAAACGACCTCTGCTTGGGGCTTGATGTTAAGGTGGAATGGAAATATGTATTTGTAAAATCAGGCTATCAACTTACCCAAAGGGGTGGGGAAGTCGTAGGTAGCAGGTTCATAGAAGAGGACAAAATACACCTTAAGCTTCATGCTATTCCTTTATTCCTAGGGGTTCAACCCTTTACCTGGGATAAAATGAAAGTCGTGAACGTAAATGCTTTTGGCGGTATCGTTTATCAATGGGACCGGGGCTCCACTGATGCCGGTCTATGGAACGGTCCTAGAAATTTTCCCATTCTATCGCTGGCGTATGGTGCAGCTGTAGAATTGAAGGTGGGGCCTTATTTACGCTTAAACTTTCAGTACCAGAAGATACGTGATATTACGGATTATTACACTGTTGATATCGATGGCCACGGTAAATATGAAGCACATACTAAAGGGCAAATGGTGATGGGAGGTCTTCTGTTTACCTTAAACCCTTAATGATTATTTTATTGATGAATAAAGCCTTTCTATATACCATTTTAGCATTACTAGGCCTTGCAGTAAGCTTTTTACTATTTTACCAATTCACAAATCAAAAGCAAATTGCTTACGTAGATTCCAACCGGCTCGTGAACGAATATTTAGGTATGGCCAAAGCCCGCGAGCAGTTCAAAGACAAGACAGTTATCTGGCAAGCCAATTTGGATACTTTAAAGACTGACTGGAATAAAGCCTTAGTGGAATATCAAAAGAATGAGAAGTCCATGTCCGCCAAAGAGAAGGCGCTTGCCCAGGAATTAGTTGAAACCAAACGTCAACAGCACGCCAGTTATCAGCAAGCGATCAATGAAATGGCGCAGCAAGAAGACCAGCAAATGACGACTGCTGTCTTGGAAGAGGTTAACGGTTACATTACTCAATATGCTGAGCAACATGGTTATGAACTCATTATAGCCGCTACTACTTATGGTAACTTGGCTTATGCCAAAAAGGAATTAGACATAACGGATCAAGTACTGGCAGGTCTTAATGCTAAATATGAAGGTAAGTAGCGTTTTCCTAACAAGCATTTTACTGCTCTACAGTTGTTCGCAAAAAACACCTCAGACGAAAGATGAGTTACTGAAGTGGGTGGCGGAAAATGAGGATTTTACTAAAGAAGCAACAGTTCGGGGCATTAAGGCGCAGGTTAGCTACAGACCCACGGACCTGATCATCGCTGAGGTGGCTAGGTCGAATACTGAGAAGGAGATCGATTCACTACGGAAGGCTTACCAAAACTATTACTATTTTACGATTAGCCTTTCTAAGAATAAGAAAGAAGCACTCTATTCCATTGACCAATCACGATTTAGTGAACTGGTTCAGGTGCTTTCGTTCAATATGAAAGCCCATGTCAAGGTCATAACACCAGATAATGATGAAATTTTAGCTAAAGACTACATTTTTTCACGAACTTATGGTATTGGTACGGCCAACACGCTATTGTTTGTTTTTCCTTCGGATGAGCTCAAAAATGCAGATTCTTTCAAACTGAAGATTACTGAGTTTGGTTTCGGTCTTGGTTTGCTAAGCTTTGAATTTAACGTATCAGACCTTGAGAGAGCTCCTGAACTACCCCTGGAAAATCTGTTGTTATGAGGGTTTTTATGCTCATATCATTAGTGTTGTTTGGGGCAAGTGCACTTAGTCAAGGTACGGACTCCCTCAAAGTTGTGCAGCAGTTGGATACGCTTAATACCACCTGGAAAAACAGTTTGGATAGCCTTCAAAAAGTCAGGGTTGAGTTTAGAAAACAAGGTAATTTGCCTAAGAATAAAATGGATAGCCTGATCAACGTATTGAATGCCCAATCGGATAGTATTCAATCAAAAATCAACACTAGGCGACAAAAACTGAATGATCTGTCGAATAAACCACAACAATGGTTGGACAGCCTTGGGTCGGGTATTAATTCGAAAGTCGCTGGGGTGAGTAATGACCTATCTCAGAAGCTTGGTGTAGATCAGGTTTCGTCAGAGCTGGAAGGCGTCTCTGCACCAGAAGTAGACGAAAGTATTGGAGAACTAGGCGATATAACCAAGGAACTAGGTGGCACTGAATTAGGATTGGATAAGATAGATTCCTGCGTGCCGGGTGTTGAGGAGGTTAATAAATCACTAGATATTAATGCAGAGTCTGCTTTGGATGAAATAGACGTAGATAAATCAGAAATAGATGGACTATTAAACTCCGAGGAAATTCAGGAAGTGAAAACTGAGGTTGAAAAAATGGGTCAGGAGGTTACAGGGTATACACAGATAGATTCAGCTGCGGTACAAAACAGAATTAAACAAGAGCTATCCAATAGCAAGGAATACCAGGAGTTTTTGAAAAATGAGGCAGCTGCAGGTGATCTTGAGAAAGTCAAGCAAGAGCAGGTTGATCTTTTAGAGAAGCCAATGAACGAACTTAATCTGGAGTCTCCTGAAGAGATTAAGCAGCGAATCGCTGAAAAGTCAAAAAAGATAGCAAATGATCAACTTTCGGATCAACAAGATAAATTCCAATTTGCAAATGAAAAACTAGATAAGTACAAAGTCTGGTATAAAGACGCCAAGAGTGTGAAAAAACTGAAGCTTGGTATTTTCACTCCTACAGGGAAGACCCTATTTCAAAAGATGTCACTTACAAGTGATTTTGAAATTATTTCGATAAATGACGTTGTAGTAGATATAGCTCCAGGGTTAGATTATCGATTGACTCAACGCTTGATCTTAGGGGCAAACCATTTAAGACGAGTTGGACAGAATTTAGGTGATAGCCATTATGGTTTTCGGGAGTATTTAGGGTTTAGGATTAAACCGGAATTCGAGGGCATACTAGTCTACGAGCAAATCAGGTCAACCGAGGTTTCTGAGACTTCTGGGATATCCAGAAGAGAATGGTCTCCGGCCTTGCAAATAGGTTTAAGGAAAAAAGCCACTTTGAAAAAGCTCCTAAAGTTCCAATTTACCCTGCTCTATAATTTTTCCAGGATAAATGACGAGGCCTATGATCAGCCGATTAATGTAAGACTTGGATTTTACAAAATGCTGAAGAAATGAATGCTATGACTATGTTTACAGTTCAATGGCTTGATGTACTATTCCATCTGTTTTTGACCACATATTAAGATTTAGATCGTTGTCATCAGGGTCGAATAATCCAGCCAACAAAATATTAGAATT
>JBCCSU010000091.1:0-16530 GCA_039199635.1 Bacteroidota bacterium
ATTTTAAATCCGGAACCGGTTTTAAAATTCTAAGCGATAGTTTTCGGCCGATCAGCAAAAAGATATACACTGATCTTCAGCATAATCAGAACTACATTTTGGCTTCGGAGGGTAATGACGCAACTTTAATTCGAGCAGAGAATTATTCTGAGCTGGGGGATTATTTGAAAGTTGAGTTATATGGTAATCAATTCGCTGTAGGTTATCGGCCAGATACCTTAGTAGTGTTCGGTAATCATGGGTTTCGAAAAGAAGTGCCTTTTGGCGAAAGACCCACGTTATTAAGCTCTACAGATTCAAAGGAATTTTTGAAAGTTACTAAAGACCAGGAAATACAAGTAATTGGTGAAAACGGAGATAGCTACAATCTATCTGGTTATGATGATTTTTCCGCTCTAAACGATTTCTTGATCACCACCAAGAACAAAAAGAAAGGTATCTATTATAGTAATAACCGTAGTCTTCCGTCTGAGTATGATGCTGTTGGTGTTCAGGATGAAGGTGTGACTTTACTCTCAAATGGTAAATTTGGCCTTTACGTTAAGGAGGAGGATTTATTGATAAAGCCGTTTTACGAAGAGAGAATCACCAAATACGGCAAGCATTTATTTTTAGGAGTTCGAAATAATTCATTCAATTTCCTAGATAAAAACGGCCAGATAGTGGCTGGTCTTAATGAGGCTACGTCAGTCGAGTTCTGGCAGGATTCAGTGGCCTTGGTGCGGAGTGATGATAGCTGGAAATTTTACGATATTTTTAACGATCAATGGGAGGAACTGATCCTGAAATCTTTCACTGACCTTGATCCAGATAGTGATGAACGTAGGATCATTGCATTGGGAACGGAGGGCTACGGTATTTTGAGTAATAAATACGGAGAGATCATATCATTATCTTTTAACGATGTGGTACAAATAGGACCAGCAGATCGCCCCATTTACTTTACCGAAAAACATATCGAAGAAGCTGAATTTTACGTGGTCATTTATTTTGACGGCAAGGGTGAAGTAATTCGAAAACAGGCGTTTGAGTCAGAAGATTATGACTTAATATATTGTGACAGGTAGGTGTCAATTACAAATCACATTGAGCTGGCTGTAGTATTTCTTCGAGGTCAGCAATTGCTGGCATCAGTTAAGGTGCCTTCGATTGGTTTACATTTAATAATTTGGGTAGATGTTTCAGGTTTGAAGTACAAAATTTTTAAGTTAGTTTCTTGAATTCAAACTTAAAGAGTGTCTAAAACAGAAGAATTTAGTAGTCGCTGGGGCATTGTACTTGCTTCTCTAGGTATGGCCATAGGGGCCGGAAACCTCTGGCGTTTTCCGCGACTAGCCGGTCAGTACGGGGGCGCTTTCTTAATCTTATGGATCTTTTTCTTGTTGGCCTGGTCTCTTCCATTAATGATGGCGGAATTTTCCATTGGGAAAAAGTACAAGCTAGGCGTTATTGGCGCTTATTCCAGCCTCGCCGGTAAGAAAATGAGCTGGGGAGGCTTTTTCATTACGGCCTGTACCTTGAGCATAGCTTTTTATTACGCGGTGGTAACAGGCTGGGCCCTACGTTATTTAGGTCTCGCCATAGAAAATTTGGGAGCGTATTTAAGTGCGGGTACTACCATAGCCGGCCAGCTTAAGGAGAATCCGGAGTATTTAAATAATTACTGGGCTAGTATTTCCAATGGTAGTGGGTTAACCATAGGGTTATACGTTGCCTCGGTGATCGCTGGTATTTACGTCCTGACCAAGGGAATTCAAAAAGGCCTTGAAAAGGCAAATAAATTATTGATCCCTAGTTTATTTATCTTATTGGTGATCATAACAACTTTATCATTGAGCATGGAAAACGGCTTCAAGGGTCTGGAATACATGTTTTCCATAGATACAAGCCATTTTTCCAATGCCACCATTTGGATTGAGGCACTTTCGCAGTCGGCTTGGTCTACCGGAGCGGGTTGGGGTTTGATTATGACCATATCATCTTACTCCAGAAAAAAAGAAGATGTGGTGTTGAATACTTTTATTGGTGGTTTTGGTAATAACACTGCCTCGCTTATGGCAGCGATGGCCATTTTGCCTGCTGTTTTTGCTCTATCTACGAGTGAATCTGAAGCCGTCTCTTTTCTCCAAAGTGGCAACCAGGCATTAACTTTCACTATTATTCCAAAGCTTTTTTCAACCTTTGAAGGTGGGGCATTTCTTTCTGTGATATTCTTTTTAGCCTTTTTCATGGCAGCCTTCAGTTCGTTATTGCCCATGCTTGAATTATTCATTAGTAACCTACAGGATATGGGATTTAAACGAAGTAATGCAGCGATCCGGGCGGGTATTTTCAGTATTATCTTTGGCCTGCCTTCTGCTTATTCACTAAGTGTTTTTAATAATCAAGACTGGGTATGGGGGATTGGTTTGATTATTTCCGGGCTGCTCATTATTGTAGCAGTGCTGAAATATGGTGTTATCAAGTTCAAACGAGAATTTATAGATCAAGACTCTGATATAACCGTACCGAAGGAGTACTTCGCCTGGACGCTTACCTTTAACGTAGGGTTGGGCGCTTTTTTAATTTACTGGTGGATGAGTCAAGGTTACGCAGCGTATCCCTGGTTTGATGCAGATGGTGAGTGGAATCTGTTCGATGTCTACAGTAATGCCTCAGTAATCACTCAATGGCTGGTAGTATTAGTGGTAGGGATTGTTGTTAATGCCTATCTGTACAAGACTTTCGTAAAAAGTAAAGCATGAGTACTTCCGCCATACTATCGATGATTTTGATCCTAGGCTTGGTAGTAGGAGGGTTCATCTTTTTTCTACTCAAAGCAATAAAGAAAGAGAAGCGGAGAAAATACTGAATACGGATTTACGGCGTATTAATTTTTCCGTAATTTCATGGAGTATCTCTCAGTAGTATGGTCAATAAATTTTCACAATTAGACCTTAGTAAAACTTATTCCTACGCTGACTATTTGACCTGGCAGTTTAAGGAACGAGTAGAATTAATAAAAGGTAAAGTTTTTAAAATGACTCCTGCTCCCTCACGCGGGCATCAGGGTATTTCAATCGCTTTGAGTGCTCTGGTTTGGAATCATTTTAGGAAAAGCCCTTGTCAGGTTTACGAAGCTCCTTTTGATGTAAGGCTTTCCAGATCAAAAACAGCAGATTCAAAGGCTAGAACTGTAGTTCAGCCTGATTTATGTGTTATTTGTGATCCTACTAAAACAGACGACAGAGGATGCAATGGAGCACCGGATTTAGTAGCAGAAATACTATTGCCAGGTAACTCGAAGAGAGAAATGAAAGAAAAGTTTGAGGCTTATGAAGAGTCCGGAGTATGTGAATATTGGATTATCAATGCCTTGGACCGTAACGTAATCATTTACCTGCTAAATGAAGAGGGTAAGTTTTTGGGTCAAAAGCCTTTTGTAGAAACAGATGAGTTGGTCTCACCTATTTTTCCTGACCTTAAGATCAATTTAGAAGAAGTTTTTGAGAATGCTTGATGATTCGAAAGTATTTGTTTCTACCTAAAGGCTTTAGTTCAATTCCTACTTGCCCTCTTCAGGATATTCGTAGCCATAGAGTTTAGTGATCTTCTTTCTGGGAAGTTCCTCTACTTCCATTCGCATCACAATATTTTCATTAGGTCGATCTCTCCGATCCGTGGGCTGTTCAGCTATTTTATCTATAACTTCCAGTCCGTCTATCACTCTCCCAAAAACAGTGTATTCGTCATCTAGGTGAGGAGATCCTCCAAGGGTAGTGTAGGCCTTCAGTCGTTCAGGAGCCACAGTTTTATCCAGATTAACCTGCATAATATTGGCAAAATAATCCTTCATTTCATTGATCTTACTTCCGTAAGCTTGAGGTCCTTCGTTTTGATATATATTCATTAACATTTGGCGCACAGAGTCCTGATCACCGCGCTGCATACATTGCTGAACAGCCTGATTTAGTTTATTTTGATCAGTGGTAAGTTCGTCTTTAGTCCAAGTCTTACCCTGTACGATATAAAATTGACTTCCGCTACTTTCTTTATCAGGATTTACCTGGTCAGGTTGTCTGGCAGCCGATAAGGCCCCCTTCATATGGAATAAATCTTTATTGAACTCTGCCGCCACGTTATAACCGGGACCGCCATTACCAAGAGGTGTACCTGGTTCTGTATTTTTAGAGTTTGGATCACCACCTTGGATCATAAAATCTTTCATAACCCTATGGAAGAGCAGGCTATCGTAAAATCCATCTTCAGCCAGTTTAATAAAATTTTCTTTATGCTTAGGAGTTTCATCATATAGTATGGCTTTCATATCGCCATATTCTGTTTTAATGGTGACTATATAATCTTTTTCTGTAGAACAAGAGGCCGCTAAGCCTACTACCAAAATGCTTAGTATTATTTTTTTCATTTTAATTCAATTCTCTTTTTATCTCATCTAAAATTTCTGCGCCACCGGCAGATAGTAATTCTTTGGCAAGTTTATCACCTAATCGTTCAGGTTGTTCAATAGACCCCGTTAACGTTTTCTCAACCAGTTTGGACCCGTCTAAGCTTACAATACCTCCGGTCATACTTATTTGCTGGTTCAAGAGCGTAGCTAATCCATATACTGGTATGCTACACCCACCTTGCAACTCTTTCAAAAAAGCGCGCTCACAAATTAATCGTATTCCCGTATCATTATGATTCAGTGCAGTGCTGATTTTTTTCTTTTTTTCATCTCCAAGGCTGGTGGCACATTCTATTGCTACACTTCCCTGACCCACAGCCGGAGTGAATTGTTCCAGGCCAAGTTCTTGGACTATAAGATTAGAATACCCCATTCTGTGCATTCCTGCATAAGCTAGCATCAGGGCGTCACAAGCTCCATCCTTCATTTTAGCAATTCTAGTTTGGAGATTACCTCTAACGGCCACGGTCTTTACCTCGGGATAAAATCTTCTGAGAAGGGCAACTCTGCGTGTAGAGGAGGTTCCAATGACCATTGGTCGGTTTTCAAGTTTCAGATCACTATGCTCACTCACAAGCACATCATTTACCTTTTCACGTTCGCTGAACGCAATTAACTCAAAGCCTTTAGGCAATTCTGATTGTAAGTCTTTGGCACTGTGAACAGCAATATCAATTGCACCTACCGCGAGTTGATCTTCAATTTCTTCGGTAAAAACACCTTTACTGCCAATTTTTGAAATGGAAACATTTAATATTTTGTCGCCCTGCGTTTCAATAGTCACAATTTCGGTATCCATGCCGGCGGTGTGGAGTCGGTCAGCAACATAATGTGCTTGCCAAAGTGCAAGCTTGCTACCCCGTGTGCCTATCCTTACGCGATTCATTATTTGATAATTTTTGAGATTTGTAAAGAAAGGTTCAGAAATAGCATTTTGGCAGAGGCATTTCTCTCCAGATGATAATGTGCTTGATTTAGCTTTTCAGAGATGAGAAACACTTTGTCAGCGCTCATTACTTTGCTAAAATTTTTTAAGAATTCCCCCTCTTTACCGTTGATACGTGCTAATTCCGGAGTTGATGATCTTACCAATGATTCTCTTAACATAGTCATGGCGTAGAGTAATAAACTTTTCTGTGCCACCTTATTCATAGTATGGAAGCTATCGGAATGCTGTACCATACCGGTAAAATCGCGTTTAAAACATTGGCGCATCCAGTTTGCAAAGAGCGCGTGACTATCGTTATCAATGTTATTAACAAGTCGTAAGGCCGTGTTCAGATCTCCATCAGCCAGGTGTGCAATTTGCTGGGCCCGTTTATCTTGTAGTTGGTGCTTTTCTTTTAAAATAGATGCAAGTTCTTGATCCGTAAACTTAGGAACAGTGACAATCTGGGTTCTTGAAAGAATCGTGGTAAGTAGTTTTTCATGATCATTTGAAACCAGAAGAAATACGGTTTTCTCGGGGGGTTCTTCCAATATTTTTAAAATGCCATTAGCGGCTGACGGATGCATGAATTCCGGCAGCCAAATGATCATTACCTTATACTTTGCTTCAAAGGACTTAAGTGATAGATTTTTTATAATTTGTCTACTTTCTTCCTTTGATATATTCACTTGTTTATCCTCGCCACCAAATGCCGCAGCCCATTGATTTACATCTCCAAACGGTGATTCAATCAGGAATGAGCGCCATTCTTTGAGGAAGCTAGCAGATATTACGTCCTTACCGGTCACGTTCTTGGTGGTGCTCACCGGAAAAACGAAATGAATATCCGGATGAACATATTTGTCTATTTTAACGCATGATGCACAAGTTCCACAGGAGTCAGTTTCAGTAGGAGTTTCACAGTTTAAAAAAGTGGCGTAAGCTAGAGCCAACGATAAATTGGGGCTACCTTTTTTACCCATAAATAACTGTGCATGAGGTATTTGAGTATTTTGTACAGCGTGAACAAGTTTACTTCGTACTTCTGATAGTCCTCCAATTTCACTAAATCTCATAGCTCCCAATTGCGGTGCTCCGCCGACTGATGAAAAACATCTCCTAAAATTTCTTTTTCCGTATCGTTAAAAGTAACATCTCTTCGTTCCATGACCTTTTCGGCAACAGCAAACGCTTTTTTTAGCAGGAAGGTAGAAAATCCTGCAGTTCCCCCCCAGGCAAAAGACGGGATGAAAGTTCTTGGAAAACCAGAACCAAAAATATTGGATGAAACTCCTACTACAGTTCCTGTATTGAACATTGTATTGATACCCGACTTGGAATGGTCTCCCATAATCAGCCCGCAGAACATTTCGCCTGAATTAGTAAAACCTGGCTTTTGATAGTCCCAAATTTTAACCTGCCCATAGTCATTTTTCAAGTTTGATGTATTGGTATCAGCCCCGAGATTACACCATTCCCCAAGTACAGAGTTTCCAAGGAACCCGTCATGTCCTTTGTTTGAATACCCAAAAATAACGGAGTTACTGACTTCTCCACCTGCCTTGGCATAAGGCCCGATGGTAGAATCACCTCGCATTTTCGCTCCCATATTCAGTACAGCTCCCTCACAAAATGCGTGTGTACCACGAATTATGGTGCCCTCTCCTATATTCACATTTTTACCGATATACACTGGACCATTCTCAGCATTAATTACCGCTGCCTTTATACTTGCCCCCTCCTCAATGAATACATTCTTAGGGTTGTAAACTACCGTGTGTGGGTCATTGATCGCTAATGATTTACGACCTTTAGTAATAAGATTAAAATCCGATCTGATCTCAGCGCCATTGAGCTTGAATATTTTCCAGGTTTTGTCAATGATAGTGAGTTCTTCTGTAAACTGTTTTTTAGTTGATCTTTGAACGGTTGATAAATCAAAACAAGCGATTAGCGTGTCATTATACCAAAGTGAGACATCCTTTTCAAGCTTTTGGATCGTCTCCAGCAGGGCGACAGATGGACACACTGCCCCGTTGACATAGAATTTATGAGAGAAGTTTTTTTCAGGATATTTTGTTACCAAGTAGGTCTGAGTTCTGAATGTAACCTCTTCGAAATGCTTTGCCCATTTTTCTGAGATCTTAAGTATTCCCACTCTGATTTCGGCTACCGGCCGTGTAAAGGTCAGTGGTAGGAGTGAGGTACGAATGGCGTTATCGTCAAACAGGACAATATTCATGACCGCAAAAATAAGAAAGTGGGGCACACGTCATTACTTTACCCGTTATAATAGAGTGAAAAAGAAAGCAGCTCCTCGTATCTCCATTATTTTTAGATGAGACCGTATTACTGATTGCTAACCTAAATGGAATGAATAATGCACCGCAAAGCACTTTTAATATTCCAAAATTATTGACTAATTACTCACATGAACCGAATGTTAATTATTGCTTTGCTTAGTACTATAGCCTGCGGTAAAAAGAAACCGGAAATGAGGGATCAGGAAAATAGAGCCATGCCTGAAACGATTTTTCAGGCGGTATCATTGTTGAGCGACTCATTGTTCACTCCAAGCTATACAACAGATCAACAAGCCAGGCTAGACAGTAATTTAAATATCGCTAACCGAGACTGGCAAAATGAACCTTCCGAGATCAATACCATTTGGCTCGGAAGGAGGGTTGCTTATTCAGGTAGATACAGACAGGCAATTGATATTTTTACGGAAGGCCTCACTCAATACCCTGATTCTTATAAACTTCTTCGCCATAGGGGTCATAGATATATTTCCATTCGTGAATTTGATAAAGCTATTATGGACTTGGAGAAAGCAGCTGAAATTATGCCTAAGGACAGGATTGAAATTGAGCCAGATGGTATTCCTAATAAAATGAATACGCCACTTTCGTCTACTCAATTCAATATTTGGTATCACTTAGGACTTGCCTATTACTTAAATGGTGACTTTGAACAGGCGCTTAAAAGCTATAAGGAATGTCTAAAAGTTTCTGTAAATGACGATCTACAAAGCGCTACGGTAGACTGGCTGTACATGACTTACCGAAGATTAGGAAGGCAACCGGAAGCGAAAAATGCGCTGGTAGGAATTCATCAAAATATGGCCATTATTGAAAATGATTCTTACTTCAAACGCCTAAAAATGTATAAAGGAGATCTGCCGGTGGATTCTGTTTTAGCTGTCTCTAACAATAGCTCAGATATGGATCTGGCTTTGGCTACCCAAGGTTATGGTGTTGGAAATTGGTATTTATACCACGGTGATACCACTAAGGCGTTGGAAGTGTTTGAAAAAGTGATTGCAGGTAAACATTGGTCGGCCTTTGGATACATAGCAGCTGAAGCAGATTTAGCTAGGCTTAGCAAGTAGGAAAGCTGGCTTTTCTAACATTAGATTGCCTGACACTTTATAGTATTTTCTTCGTAAAGTAAGAAATAAGAAACCAATAGCATCTTTCATAAGGCCAATTAGGCAATTACTTGTGATACTTGGTTACATTTACAGCCTGGTAATTGGTTTCTACATATCCATAAAGTCTTTTCAAAAAACACCCTCTTTTAGGGGTTAAACACTTCACAAGGTTATTCTAAATTTCCCATGACTGGATAACTGTGTTTATACTTTTATAAAATACATCGTGGGTTTTAATGCAAAATGATTGAGTGTTAAATCAATCAAGTTTATGGCCTGTGTATAGTCATAAATAAATTTCAAAAGAGTTAATGCAATGAAACAAACTGACATAAATAAAGAATTAGTACAAAGCTTTTATAAAAGGGTAATAGGAGAAAGGGATATCGACTATGCAAGTAAGATAGTCGCCGAGGACTACATCCAACATAACCCAAACATTGAAACTGGAAGGGCTGGTTTATTAAAAGCTATTGAGTTTTTAAAACAGTTACCTGAACCTAAAGAACCTTCACCACCTCAGATGAAAATGATCGCGGATGGTGCTTACGTAGCAGCCCATTTGAATGTAGAATTAGACGGAGAGGTTAAGAGTGTTGTGGATGTCTTTAAATTACAAAATGGGACGTTAGTAGAACACTGGGACGCTGTTATGGATATATCCCAATTCAATATCTCCCATGATCCGGGTGTTGGTAGTGTACTAAATGAGGCAACATCCGAAATCACTTTAGAAAATAAATGTGTGATTGCAAACTACAGCAATGAGATCCTGATCAATAGACAACTAAGCTCATTATCAGATTTTATTTCTGAAGGTTATTTTTTCCACGACTCAAAGTTTGAAAAGAGCGAGGGCGATTTTATGGTTTTCCAAAATGACAGGGTTATTGAAAAAGTGCATAGGGTTTTGGGTGAGGGGAATCATGTTTTCACACAAGCTACTGGCTTGATTAATCGTGAAAAAGCTGTCATTTACGATATCTACAGATTGAAAGAAAAAAAGATCGAAGAACATTGGTCAGTATTCCAACGGATACCTGAGAAAATGAGTCATAATAACGGAATGATTTAATGGATTTAAAGACACAGAATAGATAACTACTTTTTGTTTGTAATGGCTGAAAGAACAGTGGCTCAAAATAACTGAGCCACTGTTTCTTTTTAAGGGTTAAGTGATTAGTGCAATGATGACTTGTACAAAGCCTCGATATTTATCTGATATAGACTCCTGTAAATTAAGGGGTTAAATGGATGCGATTTTTTTAACATTAAAATTCAAAGTTATGTCTGAAACTTCTAAAAATAGCTGTGGTTTTTCTACTGGTTTTAATGCCACATACTAAGTAAATAGATTAGGTGTTAATATGATAAGAAAGGATTTTTTGAGGATATGCGGGCTGTTGGGTGTATGTCTTCCCGTAAGCAGGGCTACAGCCTTACTCAATTCATCAGAACCATCGTCTTTTTCAGGTAAGGTACTTATTGTAGGCGCTGGTGCTGCGGGTCTATCTGCCGGATACCTTTTAAAAAAGAAGGGTATTGACTTTACCATTCTTGAAGCTGCCGGCAGTTTTGGAGGCAGAATGAAAACGAATCATGACTTTGCTGATTTTCCTATCCCACTTGGGGCAGAATGGATCACATCAAGTACGCTTCTTTTCAATCAAATTATAAAAGGCAATTCTTCAACTGATAATATTAATACCGTTGGCTATACCCAGAATGATGAGTTTGGAGTCTGGTATAATAATAAATTGGTAAGAGGGGATTTGGGGCGTCTTACCTACCGAAAGTTTGTCAATAGTTCCTGGATGCAGTTTTTTGAAGATTTTATTTTCCCTTCAGTCGCTGAGCATATTCAATACAATGCAGTGGTTAAATCCATTGATTATTCAAATCAGCAGGTGATGATAGAAACACAGGAGTCTGAATTTATGGTTGATCGAGTAATTGTAACCGTACCGCTTAAAATTCTTCAAAGCAAAGCAATCGACTTCAAACCTGCTTTGCCGGAAAAGAAGTTAGAAGCTATTTCTGCAGCCACCGTTTGGGACGGCATCAAGGTGTTTATAGAGTTTGAAGAAAGGTTTTATCCTGCTTTCGTTGATTTTATCATTAATCCGGAAACAGATGGTCAGGTGTCTTATTATGACGCTTCTTTTGGGCAGCAAAGTGAAAGAAATGTCCTGGGTTTATTTGCTGTAGGTAAGCCGGCTGAAAGATATTCTGCTATGACGGCTGACGCTTTAAAAACCTATATTTTAAATGAGTTAGATCAGGTTTTTGAGAACCAGGCCACACCGAACTATGTAAAGCACATCGTTCAGGATTGGTCAAAAGAGCCGCATGTAGAATCCGCCTATCTTTCTGACCATGAAAAACCCAAAACGATCCAACGACTTCAAAAATCTGTTGATGACAAGGTATTTTTTGCTGGTGACTGCTATACTTCAGGTGTCGATTGGGGAAATGTTCATAACGCCGTAGAATCTGCCAAGCAAAGTGTAAATGAAATTTTAGGTTAGTATAAGTTGAAATGACTAAACGTATTGCATGTATCGCCCTTTTGCTAAATCTGCTGATAGACTATTCCTATGCACAGAAGATTGATAAAGAGCAACTTTACACCACTTGGTGCTTAGATAAGTATTCAGATGCGGAAGAATACTATCAGCCGCCTAAAAAGGAAATTGGAGATTACATCATGCTCAATAAGGATATGACCTACAAAGCACGGTCTGAAGGTGATGTAGGTACAGGAACCTGGATGTTCAATACAAACGGAAACTACATTGAACTAAAAGATGAAGAAAAAGAAGCTGAAAAACTATATGTCTACTTTCTATCCGAACAAAGTCTCGTAGTGGTTTATGATGTAGATGAATACCGGGTTTGGGAGGTTCATTATGTTTCATGTAAATAATTGATTGAAGTGAGGTCACTGTTTTGCCCTATTGTACTGCTGTGCCTGGTTGGTAGATCTTTGGCCCAGGAAAAGATAGTGTTAAGGGCCGTTCCGTTTGATACAAAAGCCGCTATCCATATCGCAGATGTATTTGATGATCGCGAAGAACAGCATTTAGGGGTACATAAAAATTTAACTGGCGAGGAGGTAAATTTAGCGCTTTACAGAGGAGCTGTAGATGCTGTAAAGGAGTTTTATAGTCTTTCTGTACCCTACAACGAAAATAGTAAGCCTATCTACATAAGAATTAGGGCACTTAATGTCCAGGAGTCTAAAAGAAGAATGAATCAGGGTATCGCCAGAGTTGCCCGAGCCCATGTAGAACTAGCTTTTCAGGAAAAGGTTGAAAAAGGTTTCAAAACAATATTTACCATTCAGCATAACGAAGACCAGGTTTTTGGATTGGTGGATAAGGCTGGCTTATACGCAACACATGAAAAAAGAATACGGGCAGCTTTGGAATATTGCATGCTGGCCTTTTTAGATTCTTATGATAGCGTTAACAGTAAGGATAAGGTCACTACAGTGCAGCATTTCTCGGTGCCTAAAGATGGACGTAAGGTAGATGTGCGGCTCGGCGAATGGCGTAACTTATTAACAGTAAAGGGTATGCGAAGCCGATATTTTGAAGGGTATGCCATAAGTTATACTGGTTTTGTGGACAGCAAGAAAGGATTGATCCGGCCTTATGAGACTTCTTTTGAAGTAACATGGGCACGGTCCGGAATAGCTGAAGAAAACGGCTTTCAAGAAGTGAACTCATACGTTTTTAGGCCGGAGTTGTATTTTATTTACAAACGTTTAACACGTGGCATTTATGCTTCCATGAGCGCTAATGTGCCTTTAGGTTATGAAATTTTAGAAGACTTTGAGGGTGATAATTCATTTAATTTTGTGGTAGGTGTTGGCGCCAGTCAGGGTATTCGGTTTATACCCTGGCAAAAACGAGGTATTGTTTTTGGGGTCGACTTTTTTCAGCAGTTTGAAACTTCAGAAGTATACAGGACTGACTTTGGCGCTGAAATAGTAATTGGTGTTAATTTTTGAAAAATCATCCACTTACTTATTTAAAAAGGATAAAATAGATAATCATGTATCACCCGAGATTATATGGAGACTTCTATGGCATGGGGTTGAAGTATGGAAAACTGCTTCATGAAAAAGCAAATTTTGTGCTTCCAGCTATAATTCAGGAAAAAAGGAGTTTCGGGCTTGAATAGTATAATGAGTTGAAAAATTACTATCCTGAGGTAGTAGAAGAAATAGAGGGCTTTGCCAAGGGAATTCAAGATACGCCTGAAAACTTAGCTGCTTTTCTTCTGAGTCTTGGAGTATTTGATACACAAGGTCAATGCAGTGTATTCGTTTTTAAGAATCACGACTCTGTTGTTGTCGGCAGGAACTACGATATGCTGTTTGCTTTTAAAAAATTTACTGAAAGTAGTCTTATAGCCCCTAAAGATAAGTATGCCTACATATGTCAGTCAGATGTCTTTATAGGGCGTTCGGATGGCATTAATGAAAAGGGTTTATCCGTGGCCATGTCATTCGTAAACGGGACACAAGTTCAACCGGGAATAGGTTTTCATTTTGTGGTTAGAAAGGTATTGGAAAACTGTAGTTCTACAGAAGAGGCTGTCAGGCTGATAGGGAACACAAAAGTCTCGGCTGCTAATAATTTTCTTATTGCTGATGTTTCCGGGGATATCGCAGTTGTAGAATCTGCACCACAAAAAAGTGTGGTGAGAAGGCCTGCTGTAAATGAAAACTTCATCTACATAACCAATCAATTTGTAACCTCTGAGATGGGTAGATTTGATAGAGGAGAAGTAGAATGGAGTAAAAGTGAAGAAAGGTATGAAGGGCTACAAAGACAACTGAGGTCGTGTGATCATATGGATTTGGAAAAAGCCAAAGAAATCTTGTCAGACAAGTGTGTATGCTTAGACTTGAAAAAGGAAAAGTTTGGAACGATTTGGTCCGTAGTGGCGAATCTCAATCAGTTGAAAATTGAAAGGGCTGAAAGCAAACCTAGATGGAATAATTATAAGCCCGAAACAAGACTGGATTGGTGGCTTAAGAAAAGTAGCCGTATGAGTTAATATTGGGAGGAACTCGTCTCCGCCGATACTGTTATTCTTCACTTCTTTATAGGTACGAATATGTCAAAGGACATACCCTAAGCCTTTCTTTTGAAAAGATTTTAAAGAAATCGATCAACCGTGTCATATATTTTCGACATTGTTCAGACTAACCTTTGACAATGACAAAAAAATGGCTTGATCACGTCCTTAATCAACATCATACCGAAGCCTACCTCTGGGCACGTCAATGTTGTGGTTTTGATGATGAGGCAGCCAAGGATGTATTGCAGATGGTTTATTTGAAAATATTGGAGGGTAAAGCAAAATATAATCAAAAGGCTGAGGTGAAAACCTGGATCTTTTCGGTGATCAGAAATACAGCTATTGACCACCGGAAATCAATGAAGATACTCTACCCTTTAGATATGGTAAAGACCAAAGCAGAAGAGAAAGATATGACTGAATATGAGGACTACCAGGCCACTATTCAAAAGCTGCCGGAACGCCAACGTCAAGTGATACTGCTTGTGTTCTACCATGGTCGAACCCTTGAAGAGGCGGCAGGAATACTTGAGCTGGGTATAGGGACCGTGCGTACACATTACGATCGTGGAAAAAAAGCTTTAAAAGAACTAATACTTAAAACCACTAAAGATGGATACTGATAATAAGGTTATAAAGGAGTTTTTCGATAAGATGAAAAGATCGGATTCAAGTATAGAAATACCTGATTTCCAGTCTGTAAAAAAACAAAAGAAAGACATGAGACCGCTTATAGCTGTAGCAGCATCTCTGGTGTTAACGGCAGTGAGTAGCTGGTATTTACTTACTGGGGATGAAGAACAACCTGCAGTTGAAATTATATTAACAGAAAAGAAAGAGATTGGGTCCATGTCATTGATATCCACTGATGGTACCATCGAGGAATGGAAATCGCCGACACAATCTCTAATAAATGATTTTTAATTTAAATAGAAAGGATATGAAAAAGTTAGTGATAGGAGTACTTTGTATAGTCGTAGGGTCTGTAAGTGCCCAGGATGTATTTGAAAAGCAATTATTTTCTACTGATCTTATTTTGAAATACCAGGAGGATATCGGTCTGGCCGAAGATAGGGTGACACAAATCAAAAAGATATATAATGATCATATCACCACGTTCAACATCGTGAGGTGGGATTTGGATGCACATATGTCAAAGATGAATAAATTGTTAGCAGCGGATCAAATCGATGAAAAGGAGTCCAATGCATTAATGGACCTCATCCTTGAAAAAGAGGAACAGCTAAAGAAAATGAGGTTCAAGATGATGGTGAGTTTGAAAAATTTGCTGAATAGTGAGCAGCAGGATCAACTACACAAACTAAAAGCGGCCCACGGGGATCCCTCATCAGTATTCATAACTCAATTGAATGAGAACCCACGAGTTTCACTTAAGGTACAAGGTGAGGATGGTTCAATCAAACCTTTAGTCATTATTAAAGATAAAAAGGGGAGACAAGTGGAGGGGGATTTAGAAAGTTTGAAGCCCAATAAAATTGAAAGTATCACCGTTCTAAAAGGTGAAAGTGCAAAAGCTATTTACGGCCCGAAAGCAGAAAATGGAGTGGTAACTATTGTTCTTAAGTAGACGTATTGACAAATCAAAGCGCCTTGAATCTAGGGCGCTTTTTTAGTTTTTTCCGGTTATCTCTTCCCCAATTCTCACATATTCATTCTTAACTTCTTGTGGCATGTGTCGTGCTCCTATGGATTGAGGAACATCGAAACTACTCACTTTGATAGCATATTAGTCGTTAAAGAAGTCTGTTTATCTACACATCGTTCCCAATCAAGAGCATCATTAGTGAATCTTTTTATTAACAGTAAGTCCAAAATCTGTTTAAAGAGCTCTATCATCAAAAGCTTTAAATTTGAAAATGGAGTCGCTGAGTTTTTTTAATTTCTTTCAATCTTATACAAAGAATTGTTGATTAATTGATTCTTATTAAAGAATTTAAAATACTGATTACTGTATCAGCTAATACTATAATTTAAGTTATTTACTAGCTCCAGTTAAACGGCTATTTGCATGAGTAAAGAAAGGTTTGATCTAAGGCAAATAGAGGCCTCGCTTAAAGCTGATGACAATAAAGCATTAAACTATATATACACAAAGTATGGGAAATATTGTATAAATCAACTTGTTTCAGTAAAAAGCTGTTCCGTTCAAGAGGCAGAGGATCTTTTCGTTGAGGCAGTAATGATTTTTAGGGAGAAAGTACTGAATAAGGAAATTCAATATTTAAAGAATACGCGTTACTATATTTATAAAATCTGCGAGAATAGATACTTGGCCAGATTGAAGCTCGAAAGGAGTAGACAAAGAGAACTATCAGAAATAGAACACTTTTATTACTCAAGTAATTATTTAAAATCTGATGACGAATTAGATCAGAATTTATTGAAGGCAACAATACATGCCTGGAGTAATATGAAAGAAAGATGTAAAGACATAATCTATTATTTTTATGTTGACCAACTAAGGATGACTGAGATTGCTGATCTAATGGATTTAGCAAACGCGGATGTGGCTAAATCAACCAAGGCCAGATGTTTTAAATATTTAGTTACTACTGCTTATAAATACTATGAGAAATTAATAAAAAGCTATTCAGATGAGCGATGAGG
>JBCCSU010000092.1:0-16303 GCA_039199635.1 Bacteroidota bacterium
AAACAAATGGATTTTAAAATGAAACTTTGATTAACTATAAGAAGATAATAGGATTATTTCTTCTTGTGTCTGTTTTTTCTTAGTCTCTTTTTTCTCTTGTGAGTAGCTATCTTATGTCTTTTTCTTTTTTTACCGCAAGGCATAATGTCAAATTTAGTCCGCTCAGGGCGGATGGTTAAACAATACTTTTAATTTATAAACCTTCTAGGTATGAATCTGCCGTAGCCTGAACTGACGGATCATCATCCATAGATTTTACTAATAATAATTGCTCTTTAGCTTTTTCTTTATTGCCTAATTGCAAGTGGCTTACCCCCAAAAAGAAATGTGCTTGTGTATTTTCAGGATGTAAAGCTATCAAATTTTCAAACCGCTCTACGGCTTTTTCGTACTGGCCTGACTGCATTGAGAGTACTCCAAGATTGAAGGTAGCCTGCTCATTATCAGGATCTTGCTGCAAAATTTCTCTTAACATCAAAATTCCTTGCATGGGGTTTGGTGATGATACCAAAGTCATAGCCACTTTATTTTTAATGGGCATGTTATCAGGTTGTTTGTCCAATACCTTATTAAAAAAACTTCTGGCTTTTTCAGCCATTTCAGCCCGCTTTTCGGGCTCCATGGCAAAACCAAACGCTTCATAATAGGTATCCCCGGCTCTGGCCCAATTTTCTACAGTGGGCCTGCTTTCAGCAATTATTTCAAAGAACTTGGCAGCGCTGTCATATTTATTCAAAGAAATATACAGCTTTGCTAAAGAGTCTGCAAAGGTAATATTTTTTTCAAAATCATCACTATTTGAAAACTGATCACTTAATTGGCTAATTAAACCCTTACTTTCTTCGGAAATTGTGGTGGAATGCGGGTTATCCACAAGATCGGCTTCGGTTTTTTCCTCAGTAATGGGATCAGTATCATTATCCACTACTGTTTTGGGGAGCAAAAAAATCAATACAATTAGTAGTATCGCTCCCGTTCCTATTAAAATTCTCGTTTTTAGCATACCCTTCTGAAGAACAGGCAGCAAAGTTCATGAATTAAAAAGCTATTAACAAAAGGACACTAATCGCTTGAATCGGTTACTTTATTACTCGTTTTAATTTTTTCTACGAACACTTTAGATGGCTTGAAGCTTGGTATAAAATGCTCATCAATAACAATAGCAGTATTCTTTGAAATGTTTCGGGCTATCTTTTTCTTACGTTTCTTGTTAATAAAGCTGCCAAAGCCTCTAACATAAATGTTGTTTCCCTCTGCCATGGAATTTTTCACAATATTAAAAAAGGCCTCAACCGTTACTGATACGTCTTCTTTTGGGATACCCGTTTTTTCTGAGATTTCTGAAATTACTTCTGCTTTAGTCACAATACTTTGTTAGTTGTACTTTTGGAATTTTTATTTGCGCTTAAGGTTTTGACAAATTTAGAAGCACCCCACGGATATAAAAATGCAAAACATGTACAATCTATATCAAAAAAGTACATGACATAATTGGTTATACTTCTTAGGATGGAGAGTAGAATATTTGCAAATAAAATAATTGGCTGGTATCTGGATAATAAACGTGACTTACCGTGGCGTAATACTAAAGATCCTTATCGAATATGGCTTTCAGAGATCATATTACAACAAACCAGGGTAGCACAGGGATTGCCTTACTATCAGGCATTTACGGAAAAATTTCCTACGGTTTGGGATCTTTCCAAAGCTGAGGAGCGGGTAGTATTAAGAACTTGGCAGGGCCTGGGGTATTATTCCAGGGCCAGAAACTTACATAAGTGTGCTAAAATCATTTGTGATAACTACCGCGGGCAATTCCCCAATAACTATAAAGACCTGCTTGCCTTACCGGGTGTTGGTCCGTATACAGCAGCGGCTATTGCCTCCTTTGCGTTCGGAGAAATAAAAGCGGTAGTTGATGGTAACGTATACCGGGTATTGAGTCGCTTTTTTGGGGTCCATGATGATATAGCTACAGGCTCGGGTCAAAGAAAGTTTGCTGAATTGGCTCAGTCGCTCATTAGCCAGGAAAAGCCTGACCTATATAATCAGGGCATTATGGAGTTTGGGGCTATGCAGTGCACACCAAAATCACCAAACTGCCATAGTTGCGTATTAGAGGATTCTTGCGTTGCATATCATCAACATTTACAACATCAGCTTCCGGTTAAATCTAAAAAGGTAAAGGTACGAGAGCGCTACTTTTATTATTTCAATATGGTCAAGCAAGGTCATTTGTTAATGAAGAAGCGACTGGGAAAAGGAATTTGGGAGGGGCTCTATGATTTTTACCTTTACGAAAGCGCTAATTCCCTTCCCATTGAAGAGGTTATAGATCTCAATCCTTTGAAGGAAGTAGATGAAGGGTTAAGATTCAAAATTGAAATTAGTGAAGAGTATACACACATATTGTCCCATCAAAAGATCAAAGCCGTTTTTCTTACGGTTTATCTTGAAAGTGTCAAAGATATTATAGTTAACCTGCCGGAAGGCCTCAATTTTTATTCTCTCAAAGAGGTAAGTGACCTTCCTAAACCAGTATTAATCTCCCATTATTTGAATGCCACTTTTTTTTAATTAGTTTTAATTAAAGATTTCTAATTTTGTATTAGATAAAGAAAATATGTCAGGAGTTAATAAGGTAATAATAGTAGGAAGGTTGGGGAAAGACCCCGAAGTAAGGCACTTAGAAAGTGGCGCTTCCGTAGCTAATTTTTCCGTAGCTACTTCTGAAACATACAAAGACCGGAATACCGGTGAAAAGCGTGAGCAAACCGAATGGCATAATGTGGTTTTATGGAGAGGTTTAGCAGACATAGCTGAAAAATACCTACATAAAGGTGACATGGTGTACATAGAAGGTAAGTTACGAACGCGCTCTTGGGAAAAGGATGGTGTTACACGGTATACTACTGAAATAGTGGGTGACAATATGAATATGTTATCGCCGAAAGGATCAAATGATGGGAATACCAGCTACCAGACTACCGGCAGCGGTAGTGCTCCTGCGGCTACAACCGTTCAAACTCCGACGGCAGACATAGCCATGGATGACGAGTCCGATGACTTACCATTCTAATGTTTCATTAACCAAAAGCTATTGGAATCATCCTTAGACGAACCTCCTAGTCGACTTTTAGCGGAATTGATATTATCTGGAGATTGGATTTTCATTATCTCCACCGTATTTTCATTATTGCTTTTATTGTGCCTATCTGCGCTTATTAGTGGCTCGGAGGTTGCTTTTTTTTCTCTTACCCCGAAAGATATAGCGGGTTGTAACGAATCAGACAAAGCTTCTGACCGAAAAGTAGTTAAACTTATCAAGCGTCCGAAGCTTCTGCTGGCTACCATTTTAATTGGTAATAATTTTGTCAACGTAGCTTTTGTTATTCTCTTTACTTATGTCTTTAGCAGAACACTTGGCAATTTATGGTCTGTAGAAGTAGAGTTTGCCATTAACACGAGTATTAATCTTATTCTGCTAGTACTTTTTGGCGAAATTTTACCTAAGGTATATGCCGGACCTAATAACCTGATCTTTGCTAGAACCACTTCAGGTCTTTTACGTGCGCTTACGTCGGTCTTCAGGCCACTTTCGTGGATATTAATGTCATTAAGTAGCATCATCGAAAAACGCTTTGAAACCAAAGGTTATGATATCTCTGTGGAAGAATTACATCATGCGCTTGAGCTTACTACCGAGCATGAAGATACCACCGAGGAAGAAAAAGATATTCTTAAGGGAATTGTAAACTTCGGCACGCTGACGGTGAAGCAAGTAATGAGATCAAGAATGGACATTACCGCCTTTGATACGGAAATGGACTTTCATGACCTCATGGATAAGATCAATAAATCCGGCTTTTCAAGGGTGCCGGTGTTTTCTGATACCATCGATAATATTAAAGGCATTTTGTACATTAAAGATTTACTACCTTACACGGAACAAGAAGATGATTTTAAGTGGCTGGAGTTACTGCGCCCTGGTTTTTTCGTTCCTGAAACAAAGAAAATAGATGGGTTACTTCGCGATTTTCAGGAAAAGCGAGTTCATATGGCGATAGTAGTAGATGAATACGGGGGTACAAGCGGATTGATCACGCTCGAGGATATTATAGAGGAAATAGTGGGAGAGATCAATGATGAGTTTGATAATGAATCTCTAGGTTACAATAAAATCGATGAATCCACGTATGTCCTCGAAAGTAAAACCACATTGAATGATTTTTGCAAATGGGTGAATGAGAGCCCCAATACATTTGAGGCTGTAAAAGGTGAAAGCGAATCTTTGGGAGGTTTGTTGCTGGAAATAAACGGACGTTTACCCTCAGCGGGTGAAAAAATAGTTTACGATAAGTTTACATTCACCGTAGTAGCAGTTGATAGTAAGCGTATTAAGCGCATTAAAGTGCAAATCGGGGAGGGTAATGCGTAGGAGTTTTATTTTAATAGTAATGACCCTTTTGGTCGCGGCATGTGAAACGGAGTATGTTCCTAAGCCCAAGGGGTATAACCGGTTTGACCTACCGGCACACGAGTACATGGCACTACCGGATACATTACCCTACCATTTTGAATTCTCAAAGCATGCAAAGCTACTTCGTGATACCTCCTGGATCTCAGATAAATACTGGATAGAGGTCTACTACCCCGAGTTAAAAGCTAATATCCACCTTACCTATAAAGTAGTGCATAACAGAGACTCTCTCAAAGAGTATTTTAATGATGCCTATTTTCTTACGGCGAAGCATCAAATAAAGTCAGATGCCATTGACGATATTATCAGCAAAACACCAAAAGGAAAAACGGTGATCTACACCGAGTTATCCGGTGAAGTCCCCAGCCAGTTTCAGTTTGTAACTACAGACTCCGTTCAAAATTTTTTAAGAGGTGCACTTTACTTCAACACTACCGTACAGAATGATTCTCTGCGTCCTGCCATTGAATTTGTTAAAGTAGATATTGTCCATATGATGAATACTTTAAAGTGGAATAATAGTCAAATCGATCCATGAATCATTGGCTATCTTTTCAATGGCCTTTCTATTGATTAACTTTAAAGCTTTTCAAGAATCAGAATTTTGAATAGTAAACTTTTAACAATTGTAAGGCGAATAAAATGCTGCTAAGGGCAGTAGAAAAAGAATTTGAAATCATTTGGGGAGCTAGAATAAGACATATCCCTATACTGAAGAGAGAAATTTTCAAGCTCCTTCCTAACTAATTACCATGCCCGGTTTTTTCGAAACTCCCATCGAATTCTTAAAAGGCGTTGGCCCCCAGAGAGCTGCCTTACTGGGCAAAGAGCTGAAAATATTCACCTATGGTGATCTTATCCAATACTATCCGTTTCGCCATGAAGATCGCACCCAGTTTTATTTGATCAATGAATTGGAGGCCTCAATGCCCTACGTTCAGGTAAGAGGAAAAGTTTGTCAGATAGAAACCATTGGTTCTGCTCGGAAAAGGCGACTGGTGGTTTATCTGAAGGATGAAACCGGAGAGTTGGAACTAGTTTGGTTTAAAGGTGTGGATTGGATCAAAAAGAAGATTCTTTTAGGTGTTGAATATGTTGTTTTCGGAAAACCTACGGCATTTGGTCGTAAGATCAATCTAGCGCACCCGGAGATCGAGCCATCAGCCACGTTCAACACCGATAAAGGCCATCTTCAGCCGGTTTATTCCACCACAGAAATACTCAGAAAGAAATACCTTGACAGCAAAGGCATAGCCAAACTTCAAAAGGTTTTAACTGAAAATGCTTACGGCAGAATCAGAGAAACCCTGCCCAGAAACCTTATTGAGCAGTACCGGCTTATTCCTAAAAAAGGTGCTGTAAGACAAATCCATTTCCCTGACCGCATAGAAAATCTGCGGAAAGCACAGTTCAGGCTAAAGTTTGAAGAGCTGTTTTATATTCAACTGCGCTTATTAAAGTTGAAAATTACCAGGCTCGACAAATTCAGAGGTTTTGTTTTTAATAATGCAGACCTTTTAAATGATTTTTACAAAAACCACCTGCCGTTTGATCTTACCAATGCTCAGAAACGTGTCATCAAAGAGGTTTATCGCGATATGCGATCGGCCAGTCAGATGAATCGCCTGCTGCAAGGCGATGTAGGCAGCGGAAAAACCATAGTGGCATTTATCTGCATGCTTATAGCGGTGGGAGCTGGTAAGCAGTCTGCCTTAATGGCACCTACGGAAATTTTAGCCATTCAGCATTTTCACGGCCTCAAAGAATATGCGCAAAAAATGGGGCTGAGAATAGCGCTTCTAACCGGATCCACAAAAACAGCGGAGCGCAAAGTTATTCACGAATATTTAAGATCGGGAGAACTTCATATTCTGGTAGGCACGCATGCATTAATTGAGGATAAAGTTCAATTCAAGGCCCTTGGATTAGCTGTGGTGGATGAACAACACCGTTTTGGTGTAGCGCAGCGCTCTAAACTCTGGCAGAAGAATAAAGATATCTACCCTCATGTGTTGGTCATGACGGCCACACCTATACCCAGAACCTTGGCCATGACGTTATATGGTGATCTTGATATTTCTACCATCGATGAACTGCCGGCGGGAAGAAAGCCTATCAAAACAACCCATAGCTACGATGCTAATCGTTTAAAAGTGAACGGCTTCGTAAAGCAGCAAATTGAACAGGGGCGACAAGTGTATATCGTTTACCCTCTCATTGAAGAGTCAGAAAAGCTTGATCTAAAGCACTTAATGGACGGATATGAAAGTGTTTGCCGTGCTTTTCCTAATGTACCCGTTAGTATTGTACACGGTAAAATGAAATCCGAGGCTAAGGATTTTGAAATGAATCGTTTTGTAAAAGGAGAAACCAAGATCATGGTAGCTACTACGGTAATAGAAGTAGGGGTAAATGTTCCTAACGCCACTGTGATGATCATTGAGAACGCAGAACGATTTGGTTTGGCTCAACTGCACCAGCTCAGAGGTAGAGTGGGCCGAGGTGCAGACCAGTCCTACTGTATTCTCATGTCCAATTACAAGCTTTCCAAAGAAGGTAAGATCCGGCTTGAAACTATGGTGAGAACGAATAATGGTTTTGAAATAGCCGATACGGATCTCAAGCTTCGTGGCCCGGGAGATCTTATGGGTACACAACAAAGCGGGGCACTTGACCTTCTGATCGCTGATCTTGGTAAAGACGGTAAGATACTACAGTCCGCCAGACAAGCGGCCCAGGCTACACTGGCGGATGACCCTGACCTTAATAAGCAAGAGAATAGAAGCATTCGCTTACAGATTGATTCTATGCGTAAAACGGTAGTGAATTGGAGCAGGATCAGTTAGATGTAAAAACGCCTGATATTTAAAGGATCACAGTTCCAAGCTACTCGGTTAATCCAAGACTCTTAACAGTAGCTGTAGTCAGGTGAAAAAGAGAGAACTGAGAGCTGACGGTAGCAAATTACGGTCTAAAAAGAAAGCGCAAAAGGAGTTTCTAGGCTTAAAAACACTGTACTTTGATGGTCATCTAGATTCACATCTAAGCTTAACACTGGTTGAGTGGTACGGCAGATCGGTCAGGGCTGAGGTATCTAAATCGTTTATCTCTAAAGTCTTGCTCATCACTTATCTTTGTGCTGGTATTTTGATTAAATTATAATTCACAAAAATGCGACAGAAAATAGTAGCTGGTAACTGGAAAATGAACCAAACGCTTTCCGATGGTCTGAAGCTTACCTCGGAGATAATGCATATGGTAGCTGATGAAGTTTTTGATAACGTTAAAGTAGTTATTGCCTCTCCTTTTATCCACTTATCACAGGTGGTAAGCTTAACTCACGAGGTAGAGAAGATTTCCGTGGCGGCTCAAAACTGTAGTGAACAAGCATCCGGGGCTTATACCGGGGAGATCTCTGCCGCAATGATCGCATCTACGGGTGCGGAGTATGTGATAATTGGCCATAGCGAAAGAAGAGAATACTTCCAGGAAACTAACGCACAGTTAGCGGCTAAAGTAGATATCGCACTTGAAAATGGGCTTACCCCAATATTTTGTTGTGGTGAGTCACTGGAAATTCGAGAAAAGGGTAATTTCATTGAGTTTGTCAGTAATCAGATCAAAGAAAGCCTTTTTCACCTTTCTGAAGCTGATTTTTCCAAGCTAGTCATTGCCTATGAGCCTATTTGGGCCATTGGTACTGGGCTTACTGCTACATCTGCTCAAGCCCAGGAAATGCACGCGGCACTCAGGTCTTTTATTGGTGAAAAATACGGTACTCACACGGCCACCAACACCTCTATTCTCTACGGCGGCAGCGCCAAACCCGGTAATGCTCCCGAGCTTTTCGCCTGTGAAGATGTAGACGGAGGATTAATAGGTGGTGCCAGCTTAAAATCCAGGGATTTTGTAGATATCATCAAATCCTTTTAATGGCGATAATAGATTATTTAGCCGTACAGTTAACTTGTGCGGAGGACTTCCGTGATATTCTGGTAGCTGAGCTTTCACAGCTAGAGTATGATTCCATGATGGAAACAGAAAATGGGCTGGAAGCTTATATCGACAGAGAGCTATTCAATGAAGCTGAGCTAAAAGACCTTCTCAATAAGTACCATATGCAGAACATTCAGTATGAAGTGCAAGAAGTAGTTTCCAGAAATTGGAATGAAGAGTGGGAAAAGAACTATGATCCTATTTGCGTTGATGATCAGATCTACGTAAGGGCTACCTTTCACGAACCTAGGGCCGGCTTTCAGTATGAGATAGTAATTAACCCGAGAATGTCATTCGGTACGGGCCACCATTCCACTACCTATTTGATGCTTAAAAATCAGTTAAATATAGATCATGAGCATAAGAGAGTGTTGGATGCCGGAACCGGAACTGGCATATTGGCGGTCATGGCGGAAAAGCTTGGGGCTAATGATATTCTTGCCTATGATAATAACGGTTGGAGCACGGAAAATGCTCCTGAGAATCTAAAATTGAACCGGTGTAATGCTATTTCCATTCAAGAGGGGACTATTGATACCATTAACATCAGTGGTCTTTATGAAATAATTCTGGCTAACATCAATAAAAATGTGCTCTTGGATGAAATCCCTACGTATTCACGATTCTTAGAGCCTTCCGGCTATTTATTACTGAGCGGGTTTTATGAGCATGATGCACAAGACATTGTACAAAAAGCGAAAAAGAACGGTTTGAAAGAAAAGAGTAGAAATAAAAAAAACGACTGGTGTTCCATAGTATTCACAAAAAGCGCTTAATGGCAATCATAATCTATATTTTTTCGTTATAACCCTCTGGACGAACTTCATTAGAATTGGTTAATTCATTAATATTTAGGAATTTGTCGAGTTGAAAATCGATTTCAAACCATATTTTCTGCTATTTATTCTGCTGGCATTGGCCACGGGTTCCTTAAGGGCCCAGGAAAGCAGGGTGAGCTCTGATTCCCTTAAAAACAGGCTTGAAGGCCTTCGTTCTGAGCAAACTTTAGTTATACGTGATGATTTTCTGTTTGTCTGGCCCAGACTGGGGTCTGATTTTCAGGATAGAATAATGGGCAATGTCTCTACCATTATGAATAAGCGATATAACTCCAAAAAACTCTTAGATGCTTATTTTCATTCGATAGCATCAGCAAAAGACATTGAGCGGCTGGATAATAAAATGCTCACTTCCTTTCTCAATGTGGCTGAAAAAATGATCGAGCGAGATAAAGACAATGAAACCATGTTGTTTTTTAACGCAGCCATCCAATTCTTTGAAAATCGAGCGCTCTTCTATTCTAGGTCCAACAGGCTTTACGTGCAAAACGATACTTATAGTTTTCAATACATCGAAGATGTAATAGAAGAAGAGTTCATAGAAGAACCGGTGGAGGAGCCTGAAACGGAAGAGGGCGATGAAGAATGGTTTGATGATTGGGATGAAGAAGCACCCGATGAAGATTGGGACACAGAGTGGGAAGAAGATGAAGAGTATTCACCGGAAGAAGCAGAACTATCTGATGAAGAGTTGCTTACAGAAGCTATAACGGCTACTGGCGGGGCAGCACTTCCCGTTATTACCGGCCCGGTCATCAAGTTTGAATCGTTAGACCTAAATTTTGTCACTGGTTATGACTCTGTTTTTCTAAAAAATACTTCAGGTACGTACATGCTGGTTACCCGAGAATTTGCAGGAAACGGCGGGCGGTTTAACTGGACTATGGCAGGCCTGGGAGCAGACTCTGTTTTTGCTGACTTAAGGGAATATGGATTAGACGTAACCAAGCCAGCGCTGAAAGCAGAATCCGCCCAACTTACTTATGCAGGAAAGGTGGATAATAAGGTAGATGGCGTATTTCAATACAGAAGCGTTGCACATGATTCTACCACCGATGCCAGTTATCCAAGGTTCCAATCGTACTACAGCAATATTAAAGTCAGAGGGTTCTCCTATGATTTTTCTTACCAAGGCGGCTTTTCACTTAACGGGGCTAAGATCAACAGTTCCTCCCTTTTTGGTAAAAACTCGTTGATAGAAGTTCAGGGAGAAACCTCAAAACTATTCAAGGCGCGAGCAAAGTTTTTTGAATTTCAGGATTCTATTGTTACCGCACTGAGAGCCTCGGTAGTCATCTATCAAAACAATGATTCTATTTATCATCCTGCGGTTCGCGTTAAATACGATATAGATAATAAGAACCTTATCCTTCAGAAGGATAAAGGTGGCTTTAAAAATACCCCCTTTACATCCAGTTATTTTAACATTGATTTTACGGCGGATATTATCCGATGGGATATGGAATCAGATAGTCTCGATGCTTCCATTTTAGCGGCTCGCACCATAGTTCCTGCCTATTTTGAATCCTCTGATCACTACAATTACAACGATTATACCTCGCTAGGCGATAGAATATATGATTTTAACCCGCTAGGCATTGTAGCTTATTACGCTGAAAAAGAAGGAGTAGACGAGTTTTATGTAGCCGACTTAGCCAGATTTTATAAAAAGAAAGAACGGATAATACGCGGAGCCATGACTTTTCTGGCACAAAAAGGCCTGATCGGTTACGATTCGAATGACGGTTTAATAACCCTTAAAGAGAAAACGCGACATCTGTTTGATGCCAAACGCGGTCGTAAAGATTACGATAACATTATCATCAAATCTATTACCGCGGAGAAGCCTAATGCCACTATCAATTTTAAAGATAGGTACATGCGCGTTCGCGGGGTGGAAAGTTTTAAGATCAGTGACTCTTTGAATGTGGTCATAGAGCCTGATAGCAGCGAGATCACGCTAATGAAAAATAGAGATTTTAAGTTTAACGGAAAGGTATACGCCGGAAACTTTGAATACATCGGTCGCGATTTCACCTTTAAGTACGATAGTTTTCTTATTTATCTCAACCAGATCGACTCCATTGAATTTTTTGTGAAAGATGAGAATAGCCGTGGAACCCGTGGTACACGAAAAATCAATAATGCGCTGGTGTCTGCAGATTCTGTATTATCCGGAGGGACAAATAACGCTATGCAAGGTGGCTCCGGTACGCTTTACGTGAATAAGCCGGGGAATAAATCGAGTAAAAAGAAATACCTGGACTACCCTAGCTTTACTTCCGAGCGCGGCCAGGTAGCTTATTTTGATCGGTCAGAAATTCTTGGAGGCGTCTATGATCGCTCCCTTTACTTTTTAATTCCTCCCTTTGATCTTGACAGTTTAGGAGGTTCTGATCCGGCAGCTATTGGGTTTAGAGGTACATTTAATTCTAGTGGCATGTTTCCAGCCTTTGAAGAAACCTTAAGAATACAGCCTGATTACTCGCTGGGCTTTCAACATGAAATTCCTCCTGAGGGCTATAAACTGTATGAAGGTGAAGGGCGGCTATACAGCACCCTGAGTATGGATAGCCGCGGACTTCGAGCGGACGGGAAAATTGACTTTTTAACAAGTTCGATGGAATCTAAGGACTTTATATTTTATCCTGATTCGGTTACTGGCAGCGGCCAGTTATTTGAGATGAAAGAAGCAGAATACAATGGTGTGGCATTTCCACAGGCTTCTCTTGAAAACTATGAAATGAAATGGCTGCCCAAAAAGGATAGTATGTACATTAAAAACGTGGAAGAGCCTATCCAATTCTACAATGAAACCGCCTCCTTAGACGGTAGTGCCATTATTACCAATAGTGGTGTTTTTGGCTCAGGATTACTGGCCACACGCGGCTCAGAGTCTACTTCTGATGAAATATCTTTAGGACAGAGTGAGTTTTCTGCCAGGCATGCACAGTTTGATCTTAAGTCAAATAACCCCGATAAGGCCGCCCTTTATGGGAATGATGTCAAGCTAAAATTTGATCTGGATGAAAATTATGCACTCATAAGCCCTGAGGTGGAAGGTGAGGCAGCCATTGAGTTTCCCTATGCTCAGTTCAAGACTTCAATTACAGAGGCACGGTGGGATCTGGAAGAAGAGCGCATTACTATGACGAAGCCTGAAGATGTACCTATTGAAAGTTCATATTTCTATACCACCCGTGAGGACCTTGACTCTTTAAGGTTCAATGCTACCAAGGCGGAGTACGATATTAATACTCTTGAATTAAAGGTAAGTGGTATTCCGTACATCATAGTAGCGGATGCTAAGATCACACCGGAGAACAATGAAGTATTGATTCTGGAGAATTCCAAAATAGGCCAGCTCGCCAATACCACCATAATTTTAGATACATTAAATGGCTATCATAGACTTACCGATGGCGTTATTGATATTAAATCCAGAAATGAGTTTTCCGGATATGCAACCTATCAGTTCGTAAACGCGCTTAACGATACTATTCCTATTAAAATGGAAAACTTCAGACTGGAGGAAATCTACCCGGACGGTGCCCGGAAAAAGGATCTTCCCGAGCAGCATACCGTAGCTAATGGCGCTGTGCTTGGGAATGATAACGTGCTCATTTCTCCAGGTATGTTTTACAAAGGAGAGCTTATTCTATACGCTCATCAGCCTGCTATGGAACTTTCAGGATTCGTAAAGCTTGATCTTAAAGAGCCAGGTTATGACACGTGGATCAAGCACAGCAGCAGCGCAGACCAGCATGAAGTAGTAATTGACTATGATAATGGCACCACCCAGGAGGGGCGCAGGCTAGAGGCGGGCTTACACTTTTCTGCTGGTGATAACAGTCTTTACCATTCCTTTATCACCGAAAAATTCTCTCCCGATGATGAAGATTTCTTCTCGCCATCCGGGGTTTTGTTTTATGATAAAACGTCAGGTGAATTTGTCATAGAAGATTCTCTAAAGGCCTCAGGAAAAACGCTGGCAGGTAAAATATTCAGATATAATGAAAGTAGCTCAGAGCTGAAGTTTGAGGGGCCAGTCAGTTTTATTCCAGAGACTAAAGATGTGGAGATCAAGGCATCGGCTCTGGGTACAGCCAACATTAATGAGGTTAAATATAAATTAAATACGCTCTTCTCTGTGCTGTTTAAGCCGGTGCCCACTTCGGCTTTCGATGCGATGTCCATAGATGTTTTAGATGTAGTGAACAACCTAGGTGCTCCCGAAGGCTTGGGAGACCCTACCGAACTACTGTACAAATTGGCTGACTTGGCAGGTGAACGTGCCGCCAGGGAATATGAAAAACAGTCCCTTGAAGCCTATGTGCCTTTAGCAGGGTTTACCAAAGAAACCTCAGCCTCCATGGTGTTTGCTGATGTTAACATGGAATGGTCGGTTGATCATAATGCTTTTTACAGCACCGGTAAATTAGGATTATCCAACATTAGAAGTACAGACATTAACGGAGCTTTTGACGGTTTCCTAGAAGCAAAAAGAAACGAGGCCGGAGGTGCCATTTTCAATCTATTCCTTAAAGCTTCCGCGGATTCTTGGTATTATTTCAGTTACGAAGATAATCGTCTGCTCATTTTTTCATCTAATAATGCTTTTAATACCATCATAAGTAAGAAAAGCAACGGTGCAAAGGCTAAAATTGACGAGCTAGTATTTGCACCGGCTGATAGAGCTGAAACTTTGAACTTTGTAAATCGGTTTAGATTACAATATTATGGCATTGAAGATCCCTATCAGCTTGATTCCGGCGTAGAAGAAGAGGTGCAGGATCAAACTGAAGAAGAAACTGATGACGATGGGTTTGATGATGATGACGATGGGTTCTAGGTTTTTAATGGGTTTCTAATTCCCTATATTTGCAGGCTCACCGCCAGACCTAGCGCTGTGCGCACTGAGAATTGTTAAACGAAATTTTAAAATATGACCGTACTGTTAATTGCTCTAGGACTTGTAATAGCGTATCTCATGGGATCAATACCCACAGCTATCTGGTTCGGCAGAGCAGTTTATAATACGGACGTTAGAGACCATGGAAGTGGGAACCCTGGAGCTACTAATACCTTTCGGGTATTAGGTAAGCGTGCGGGTACCATAGTCATGCTCGGTGACGTTATTAAAGGTCTGTTAGCTACCTCAGTGGCTACATTACTTATGCATGGTAATATAATTACACCTGCTAACTTGGTTACTTATAAATTGATTTTTGGCGTAGTGGCTGTAGTAGGTCATATATTTTCGGCGTTTTTGAATTTCAAAGGTGGGAAAGGAGTGGCTACCTTACTAGGTATGATGATAGCCATACACTACGAAGTAGCCATTGTATGTATCCTGGTATTTTTATTGTCTCTGCTAATTACTAAATATGTTTCGTTATCGTCCATCATCGGGGCGCTATCTTTTCCATGCATGCTGGTTTTTATACCTAGATTTAAAACGAGTGAGCCACTGTTAATTATCTTCGGTTTTTTTCTTTTTGTAGTGATCGTATGGACACATAATAAAAACATTAAGCGCCTGCTTTCCGGCAATGAAAGCAAAACCCATCTGATAAAGCGCAAGGACTGACCAGCCACATTTTTAGCCGTTTATCCACTCAACGATCTGATGATGTAATACTTCGGTCGGTTTATGGGGTGTTGCGTTTATATCGTTAATCATTCGGAGCCCATCAAGTTTCACTAAACCTATTTATTTATGTTATCCAAACGATTTCTCAATTTCGTTCTGGTATTGGGTATGTGCTTCGTTATAAGTGATCTTTTAAGCCAAAGCATAACTTTACCTAGAACGAGTGGAGCGGCTACGGTTTCACAAACCGTAGGGATCAGTACCATTACGCTCAATTATTCAAGGCCTAGTGTGATCAGTCCCCAGGGTCAGGACAGAACTGGTAAAATATGGGGAGTGGTAGTCCCTTATGGTTTTAATAACCTCGGTTTTGGTACCGCTACAGAGGCCCCGTGGCGCGCCGGAGCCAATGAAAATACTATCATAGAGTTCTCTCATGATGTCAATGTAGAAGGCCAAAACCTACCTGCAGGTACCTATGGGCTACACTATGCCGTATTTGAAGATGGCAAAGCCACCGTGATATTCTCAAAGAAAACCACCGCCTGGGGGAGTTATTTTTATGACAAAAAGGATGATGCGCTACGGGTAGAGGTAATTTCAGAGCAGACTCCACAAACAGAGCTCTTAACCTATCACTTTATTAATGCAGGTGTATCTCAAACTACATTGGCTTTAGACTGGGAGAAAAAAAGGATTCCTGTACGGTTTGAATTTGATACTCCTGAGTTGGTGTATCAGAATATGAAGTTAGAATTAGAAACGAACCCAGGTTTTCAGCTTACCAGTTGGACGGCCGCGGCCAATTATTTGGTGCAGAATAATATTCACTTAGATGATGCCCTAACTTGGGCCAATGCAGCTGTGGAAGGGCAGTTTTTTAGTCAAAAGAACTTTAATACTCTTTCGACTAAATCAGCTGTATTGAACGCTATGGGTAGAACAGAGGAGGCCATTGCTGTGATGGATGAAGCGCTAGATGATCCTGCGGCTACTATTAATAACTACTATGGCTATGGTCGCCAACTCATTGCGGGTAATAATGTGGATAAGGCGTTAGATGTGTTCAAAAAAGCCAATAAAAAATGGGGTGATCACTGGCTCGCTCCGCATGGGCTTGCACGGGGTTATTCAGCCACGGGTGACTATGCAAAAGCCCTTAAATATGAGAAAGTAGCGCATGCCAAGGCCCCGGAAACCAGTAAACCATTTTTGGAAGGATATTTAAAATCGTTGGAGGAAGGTAAGGACTTTAATTAGGCCACTCATGATAAATGGTTTTATTGCGGGGTCTTAGGTAATGGAAATGAGCGGATCAGATCAAAATACGTGTCTTCTAATGCTTTTTCCGGGTTTTCTTTCGTTTTTCTATTCTTTAGAAAGTACAATTTTGGA
>JBCCSU010000093.1:0-16302 GCA_039199635.1 Bacteroidota bacterium
AAGTTATTTGTTTAGAAGAAGAGGCCTTCTACAAACTGGTTAACAGTGTTGTTGACAGAATGAAGCGCGAACATGGTGACAACCATTGGAAGTGGGTCAATGATATTGAAGCCATGCGATTGCTCAATATTACCTCAAAAACGACCTTACAAGAATATAGAAATAGTGGGAAAATTCGTTATAGTCAACCGCGGAAACGTATAATTCTCTATGATCGAGACTCCCTCAACGAGTTTCTAGAGCAGAATGCCAAAAATACCTTTTAATCTGTGGAAAGACCGTCTTCGACTATCTTAAAGGTTCAATTATGGTAATGACTTGCAGAAACACTATCCGGAGCTACTAGAAGAAATTCTCAAAATTCCACAGGATACAATGTTTGAATAAGCTAACTAAATTATATGAGTATTATTATTTACTGCAGTTCTTAATTGAAAGAGCCTTAGGAAATTGTGGGTGCTATTAATTGATCATCATTGTACCGAACAGTAGAACTTGAACCTGTACAGGCACAATGCCCGCAGGATTTTAAGCCTAATACTTAATTCAAAACAAAAAAGCACGCTGATACAAAAACAAAAAAGCCAGCTACTCTCTGTAACTGGCTAACTATTTAGGGTGAAAGATGGGACTCGAACCCACGACCTCCTGAACCACAATCAGGCGTTCTAACCAACTGAACTACAATCACCATTTTTATTGGGATGCAAATTTAGATACATGCGGTTAAATAACAAATGTTTGCTATTCCTTAATTTCTATTGAAAGATAACCTTCGGCCCAATACACTATCGTCAATTCGGCCGTTGTCATAAGCCAAATGACCGGATACAATAGTTTGCTCTACACTGGATTTAAACTGATGGCCTTCAAATGGTGACCAACCACATTTTGCTTTGATGTTGTCTTTTGCCACTGTCCAGGGAGAGTTAAGATTAACCACCGCTACATCTGCGTAGTAGCCTTCCCGTATAAATCCTCGTTCTTTGATCTCAAAAAGTGTAGCCACATTGTGACTCATTTTTTCGGCTATTTTCTCAAGTCCTATTTTACCTTGGTGATAAAAGTCAAACATGGCCACCAAAGTATGCTGGATTAACGGACCACCGGAGGGTGCATTGAAATATGAATTTGACTTTTCTTCTAAAGTATGCGGAGCATGGTCCGTGGCTATTACGTCAATAGTGCCGTCTAACATGGCATTAAAGATAGCTTCACGGTCAGTACTGGTTTTAACCGCAGGATTCCACTTGATGAAAGTGCCTTTTTGGGCATAATCACTATCGTCAAACCACATATGATGAATACAGGCTTCTGAGGTGATCTTTTTCTCTGAAAGTGGTATTGAGTTATCGAATAACTCAAGCTCTTTGGCGGTAGAAATATGTAGAATATGTAGTCGTGCCCCATGCTTCTTCGCCAGTGAGGCGGCTAGCGAAGATGAAAGATAACAAGCTTCTTCACTTCTGATCAAAGGATGGCAATGAATCGGCACCTGTTCACCGTACTTTGCTTTGAAGATTTCTGTATTCTTTCGAATAGTAGATTCGTCCTCACAGTGCGTGGCTATAATCATCGGTACTTTCGAGAAAAGTCCCTCTAACGTTTTCTCACTATCTACTAACATATTACCAGTAGAAGAGCCCATAAATACTTTTACCCCGCAGACATTCTTTGGGTCAGTTTTTAATACTTCCTCGATGTTATCATTGGAAGCACCCATGAAAAATGAATAATTGCCTACTGATGATCTTGCCGCTATATCATACTTGTCCTGTAGTAACTCTTGAGTGAGTGCATTAGGGACAGTATTGGGCATTTCCATGAAACTGGTAACGCCACCCGCCACTGCTGCTCTGGATTCTGTAAAAATATTGCCTTTATGGGTAAGACCGGGTTCCCTGAAATGTACCTGGTCATCAATCACACCCGGGAAAATATACTTATCGCTAGCATCTATGATTTTATCAGCCTCACTAGCATTTATTTGATTAGCAATTTTTTCAATGCGCTCACCTTTTATGAGAATATCCTTTTGTGCAATACTACCTTCATTTACGATTTGCGCATTGGTAATTAGTAGTGAACCCATGATGTGATCTTTTTTTTATGCAAATTACTTCATAATTACTGGCTGTAAAACTGAATAATATCATCATGACGAATGTCATCAAATCTTTTGAGGACTTTAAGCTTAATAGGCAGTTACTCAACGCTATTGAGGAGCTTCATTATGATGAACCTACCCCTATTCAAGTTAAAGCTATACCGTTGGCATTGGCTGGTCATGATGTAATGGGAATAGCCCAAACCGGTACGGGAAAAACGGCGGCCTTTGTATTGCCGCTACTGATGAAAATTAAGTACGCACAAGGAAATGATCCTAGGGCGTTGATCTTAGCGCCTACTCGTGAATTGGTGTTACAAATTGAAAAAAACCTTTCAGACCTTAGCGCTTACACGGACCTAAGAACGGTGGCACTATACGGAGGGATTGGCCCGAAACTACAAATAGAACAAGTGCAAGGAGGGGTGGATATTATAGTGGCTACCCCGGGAAGGTTTATGGATATCTACCTGAAAGGGGAACTTGTTTTGAAGCAGATAAAGACCTTGATATTGGATGAAGCGGATAAAATGATGGATATGGGTTTTATGCCACAGATCCGAAAGATTCTAGAGGTAATACCGGTTAAGCGCCAAAACTTACTTTTTTCCGCCACTATGCCTGAAAAAGTGGTGCGTCTTTCTGAAGAGTTTTTGGAGTTTCCTGAGGTAGCGGAAGTAGCTCCGCAAGCCACTACTGTGGATACCGTGGAGCAGCAGTTATTCGAATTGCCTAACCTGCGCTCTAAAATCCATATGCTTGATTATCTGTTTCAAAAGAAGGAGTTTACCCGGGTTCTCGTTTTCACTAGGACTAAGACGAATGCAGATAATGTATTTAAGTTTTTAGATAGAAAAAATCACGGTCCGGTACGAGTGATCCACTCCAATAAAGGTCAAAATTCCAGGATTAATGCCATTGGTCAGTTCAAGGAAGGTGAACTGCGTATCTTGGTTTCTACTGATGTATCCGCACGAGGCATTGATGTTTCTGATGTTAGCCACGTCATTAATTTTGACGTACCGGTTATTTATGAAGATTATGTCCATCGTATCGGTAGAACCGGTAGGGCGAAAAAAGAGGGTGTGGCTATTACTTTTGCGAATAAGGCAGAGCTACTTCATATCGCAAAAATTGAAGAAGTTATAAATGAAAAAATTCCTCGTTTAGATGTTCCTAAGCAGGTTGAAATTGTAAAGACAGATAAATCAGAGCAGATTACAATTGAGCGAGAAATTGATTCGTTCAAAAGAAGAGAAAATCCTGACTTCAAAGGTGCCTTCCATGAAAAGAAAGATCGGCTAAAGAAATCAAAAAAAACATTGCGAAAGCGCTAGTTGAATACCTCTATTTGATAAGTTGTTTTACTTTTTCGTTGAATTGGTTTCAGTGGTATAGAAAGATAAAAAGAGGTTCCCACATTGATCTTGGATGATACTTCTACTTTACCGTTGAGTTTTTTAATCGTTTCCAGTAAAATGAATAATCCGAGGCCTGAACCCGATGAAGATTCTGTTCCTCGAAAAAACATGTGAAATATTTTCTCAAGGTAAGAATCTTCAATACCTATACCGTTGTCGGAAAATACAATGTTCAACTCATTTGGCTGAATACCTAGTTTTATATTAATCCAAGGGGTTTGTTTTTTCAGATCAGCATAGCGAATGGCATTGCTAACCAGGTTATTGAATATGATTTTTAGCCGTGCTTCATCCGATTGGATTACAGGATCTCCTACTATGTTTATTTTCTTATCAATGATCTCTGCTTGAGGCATATAGCGGTGCTCTTCAAGTGTTTCATCCAGCAGATCTAGTACGTTAAATTCTTCCTCTTGTATATCTACTTTTTTATTTTTTGAGTAATCGACCACATCCTTGATGAAGTTATCCATTTTAAGAATGCTATCTTTCATCAGGGCGAGATACGTATCCTTCTGGTTACTTCCTTTTTCCAACTCCGACAAATGGATTAATCCTAATAATGAGGCAAGCGGTGATCTCAGGTCATGTGCTGTACTGTAAATAAAACTGTCCAATTCCTTATTTACCTTTTTGAGCTCTTCATTATGCTCTTTTAACGCTCTGGATTTATCTCTAATCTCTTTCATTTGAGCTTTAGTTTTATCCATTAGAGCGGAGAACGATATTGATAAGTTTTCAATTTCACTTTCCGGGTTACGCAGTGAAATGTCTATGATGCCTTTAAGATCATTTTGATGTGCAGCCCTCATAATTTGATCCAGCTTCTTAATAGGTCTGGAGAGTTTTTTACTAATAAAATTGCTCCACAATACGGTCACTACAATTATGATGACCAGCAGGAGAGAGAAGAGAAAAATTATGCGGTTTGATACGTTCGTGAACCGTTCTTCAGCGCTGGTGGAAAGCTGTAAGAAAAGATCGTCAAGCAGAGTAGTGAGTGTGTTTAGTTCATGTCGTAGTCCATCATTACCGCTTAGGCCGATCTGCTTATGGATCTGAACTAGTTCATGGAAAGAGGACCGATAGTTTTTTAATAGGAGCGTGGTTGAATCTTGGTTAGCCTTAATATCGGTAAGTAGAGCATTGATTTTACTGTCGAAAAGGTGGATGTAAACAGAGTCTTTTCTTAAAAAAAAGTCCTTTTCATGTCGCCTTAGTGAGAGTATTTCACTGAGTTTGACTTTTGAATTGTATCGCTCTAGTTGATGCGCATAATCTCGCATTTGGCCTTCAAGGCCATAATCTTTAAATCCACGTAAATAAACCAGTTGGGTTAATTCCTGGAAATGATTGTTGTAAGCGTTTAGAACATCACCAATTTGCTTTAGGTCGATCTTTAGAGAATCTGCATTGCTATTTTTTATTGCATCTTGTAATCCTTTTTGAATTTCACCCCACAGTGCATTACGCTTTTCCAGTAATTTACTTTCCTGCTTCAGGAAGTAATTTTCATTGATGGCTTCCAAGTCAAAAAAATCGTTGTCTGCCTTGATCATATGTAATGAGGCCGTTTCCAGGATCTTTAGTTGCTTATCTATTCGCCTGATTGCGTTGATTCGATGTAAATAGTAAAGACTGACGCTGCCTAAAAGCAAAACCCCAACTATTACTGATAAGAAGCCTATCAGAATTCGATTTTTAATTGAGTTGATTTTGAATTTCATACCGAAATAATGGCTGAATAGTAACAACTGCTTCCTTCAGTAGCGTATAAAGCGAGGTTAACGTTAGGTTAAGTTTTCGTTAATAGGTTTATCAGCTTTTATTTCTGAACTGCCTGGGGATGGTACTTTTTAACTGGGGGTATCGGTGAAGAGGTTGATTGTTCTTAAGGTCTAAGTCATCTGCTTGGTATAAGCACTTAGAGCACAGATTTTTGGGTTACTAATCCTCTGATTTCCAAATACATTGTGATAATCTTTCTGTATTTTGCATGCTTAATCTGATCATTTTGAAAGTACGCCTGATCATAGCCTTTTTGTTTATTTCATTTGCGGTTAATGCACAAAGGATTTTTTGGACAGAACGATTTAACGATCGCATAGCATTCTCGTCTGATATTTTTTTGGATAACACCAGTGTTTTTAGAAGTTCAAACATACCTGACGTTCAACACATAGAGGTTGATCAGTTTTCAGGGTTTATTGCAATTACCATAAACGGCGGAGAAGGACTTTACAGGTTGGACTTATCCGACGGAAGTAATTTAACAGAAATACGTGATTTTGGCACTTTTACAGGATTTAATAATGTAGACGTCAATTTTGATGATGGGTTAATTTATGCCACTGAGCTAAACGGTGGTTTATATTATTTCGATATTACCGGGCCTTTCCCTAATTCGGGCACAGAGGCCATTTTAGCCGGAGCCCCTGGCTCTAATGGAGATGATTTCGGAGATGTAATGTACTATTCTCCTAATAATAGATTCTATTATGTCAATCTAAACGAAGGAGATACTTACGTTACCGGAGGGCCTTTTGGTGCTACTGCCATAGGCGGATTTCAAGGTGATGCTCCTGATTTGCTAACTTATGATGAGAATACAGATCTATTATATTTTGTAGAGGGAGATCGCCTTTTTCGTTCTAGCCTAAGCTTTGGTACGTCTGTAGAACTTTTTGATGCAGGGACTCAAATTTTCGATATCGCATTTTACTCGAGAGTTGGACTTTATTTCGTGACTTCGAATAACATTTTTCTATATGATGTATCAGACGGTTCCGTTACAACACTCCTCAATATTCCCGGTGCGGGAATTCGTGGTATAGGTATCGAAAGAGACTTGACGCCACCAACACTATCAGCCATCGAACCTTTTGATGGCCAAACCGGTGTAACATTGGGCATAAACGCAATAAGAATGGATTTTAATGAGGATGTACAGGAATCTATAACTGCTGCTTCAGGTACTGATGTACAGGTTAGAATATTTCGAGAAGGTTCTCTTTTTCAAGCGATAAATCGTTCTTCCATTAATTTTATTGGTACTGAAGCACAGATACCTACCAATGCTTTACTTCCGGGAGAGTATTATGTACAAATAGGAGGTAATGTTATTAGTAATCTTTCTAGGCTAGATTATTCTGGTATCTCTTCCACAACGGAATGGAATTTTAGCATTCCCTGTAATAATCCTACCCTTGCTCCTTCCGCAGGGAATACTTCGAATATTACGTCATCAACGGTTGATCTGGGTTGGACCAATGGAAACGGCAATGCCCGTTTGGTAGTCTTGAAAGAGGGTTCTGCAGTGGATTTTACACCTACAGACCTAACCGATTACGGAGCAGGTGATACGGATTTTGGTGTAGAGGATCTCTCCGGAGGTAACTTTCTAATTAATAACACCACTTCCAGTACTACTTCTATCAGTAATTTAACTCCTTCCACAACTTACTTCTATTCCATTTTTGAATTTGACAATAATACCAACTGTTACGGCCCGGCACTGACCGGTTCTTTTACCACCTTATGTGAAGACCCTACCGGACAGGTTTCAGGAATGACACTAGACGGAGTGGGAGCTAATACCGTCAGTTTTAGCTACGCGGCTGGAAACGGTACAGGGCGCATCGTTATTGCAAAGGAGGCTGCCTCTTTTGGGGCTACCGCATTACCTGTAGACCAGACCAATTATGCTGGATCGGCAGTTTTTGGAGATGGTGATGCTCTGGATGACGGCTTTGTAGCTTATGTTGGAACCGACTTAACGTTTACTGTCGAGGGGCTCACACCACTCACTACTTATTCATTTGCTGTTTTTGAATTTAATGACGTAGGAGGTATTTGTTATAATACTGCAGGAACTGTTGGTAACACCTTAACCCAAACCACTGGCCCGGCGCCAGAGCCTCTTGAGCATGTATCGGGCTTCTCTGTGAGTAATATTGATCAAACTACCGTTGACTTGTCCTGGTCGGAATCGGTGAATCCACAATTGGCAGATGGATACTTGATACAAGCTATAGCCAACGGAAGCCCTTCCCCTGCCGTAATTGATGGAGTAGTACAACCAGATGATAATGATCTATCAGATGGGGTGGGAGCCGCTAATGAAGCAGCCGGTACCACCAGTTTTCAATTTACCGGTTTAGTTCCAGGCACTGAATATACTTTCAGCATTTATTCATTTACGAATAATGGCGTCAATATCGACTATAAAACTGACGGTTCTGTACCAGAGCAGACGGCTACCACGCTCACTAGTACGGACTCAGATATCGTTGCGCCCATTATTCCGGTGCCAACCGATATTGATTATACTACCTTTTTAGGTAATGACGCTACTACTTCTTCCTTGCAGTTAGGCTCATTTCAAATTCGCGATGGTGGAAGCATAACCGATGATGATCCCGTTCCCACGGTAGTATCACAGATAACCTTTAGTTTGAGCAATAGTACAAACCTTTCGCGCATTGCGTTGTACGATGGATCGACAGAATTGGGCGAAGAGGCAGCTGCACCTTCAGTCACTTTTAATGCACTTTCACTGAGCGTGCCTGATAATTCATCCGTGGATATTGATGTTTATGTTACTTTTAATGCGAGCGTTACGGAATCAGAGGTGATGCAGCTCACCGTTACCAATGTATCTAGCTTATCAGGTACATCTCGATTTACCACTGCCGATGCAGGAGGAGCGAGCATTAGCAGTGGCCCGATAGAGGTTACAGCAAATAGTATCACGGTAGCCCAAGAACCTTCGTCAGCCGTTGACCAGTACACAGTCTTACCACAACAACCCATTTTTGAGGCGGTAGATGCTAATGGTAATTTGGATATAGACTTTAATGAATCTTACACGGTAGAAACAGACAATACTGATAATTTACTACCCACAAATGCTATTGCTGTATGGTCTAATGGCGTTTTAGATTTCACCGGAACAGGGTTTAATTTTGAGGGCGTTGGAAATAGCACTATGAATATTGAAACCTCTCCTTCAGGGATAGTTTCAGATAATACCATAGTGATTACCGTGAGTGGTACTCCTCCTGTTATCAATAATGCAAGTTCTACCGATGATACGGCATGCACCGGAGGTAACGGCACCATTTCTTTAGCTGATGCAGATATCAGCCCCGGATCACTTGTAGATTATACTTTTGATTTATTGGATGATACTCCAGCTTCCGTAGGCTCTCCAGGCCCCCTCTTTGAAGATCTGGAAGCAGGAAACTATACTGTGATAGCTACTAATAATAACAGTGGTATTTCTTCCGCTCCTTTTGCGGTAACTATCACGGAAAATCTGCCGGTGATCAATGGAACTTTATCAAGTAGTACACCCAGCATTTGCGAGGGTGAAAACGCGAATCTTTCTGTAAATATTCCAGATGGGAGTGATCCTTTCGTACTTCAAATAAGTGATGGTGGTAATATTACCACTATCAACGACTATATATCCGATGATCTTATTTCTTTTTCTCCAACAGTAGGTACTACTCTTTATACCGTAATAAGCCTTACCGATGCAGACGGGTGTACGGGTTCAGTAAGTGGGGTGGCAAGCATCAATGTAAATCCGATTCCTATATTACAAGTTGTTCCTACTGCCAGTTCAGCTTGTAACCCGTTCAACGGAGAATTGGATTTAACGGTAAGCGGTGCGGGAACCGTGAATTATGACATCACCGGAGAAGAAAATTTTAATTTTGACGCTCCATCTACCCAAATATTCATTGGCCTGGCACCTGGTGACTATACCGTTACCGCTACTGATATTGCTACGTTATGCACCTCTGCTCCTTTTAATGTTACTATTGACGATACATCGGATCGCCCTTCTGTAGATGCCGGAGAAGCTACTTTGGTTTGTGAGGGTGACGGAGTCTCATTAACGGCTACTCCATCGGGCGGTGATGGTAATTATACGTTTCTTTGGGATAACGCGAGTACATTAGATAATCCTACTGCGCAAAGTCCTGTCGTCTCACCCACAGTGACTACTACCTACGGTGTTACGGTAACGGACGGGTTCGGCTGTGAATCAGACCAATCTTTCGTATTGGTTACCGTAAGCCCTGAGTTTGAGTCGGTGACGTTGAATAATGCTGGCGCTACAACCATCTGCGAGGGAGAGAGTACAACATTAGAAGCTGTTATGCTAGGCGGGACAGGTCCTTATGACTTTACGTTAAGTGATGGCACAAACGTGAATGACTACGTGAGTGGGTCACCGATAACCGTAAGTCCAACAAGCACTACTACCTACACGATAAGTTCTATTCAAGATGATTTTTCCTGTTCTGTAGGATCGATAAATGGTAGTATAACCGTTACCGTGGATCAAGCGCCTTCACAGGCTACTGTAGGTGCTGACGATACCACCTGTGATCCAACCTATCCAGACTTGAGTGGAAACATACCTGCTGTAGGTACAGGATTATGGACAACAACAAGCTCTGCCAATATTGCTAATCCAGCCAGTCCAACTACCGGGGTAAGCAACTTACCATTTGGCACCAGTGAATTTACCTGGACCATTACCAATGGTGTTTGTACGGAATCAAACAACTCTACCATTAGTATTACCCGAACGCCACCGCCCTCGGGTACCGGTGTAATTCAAGGTGAAACCGAATTATGTTCAGATGCACAAAATGTAACTTATACCTTATCAGGTATTGCTGATGCCTCAGAATACACCTGGAGGCTACCTTCCGGTTTTTCGGCAAATAGTCTTGTTACTACACAACCTTCTATAACCGTAAATTTAGATAACGGTCAGGCAGGAATTGTCAAGGTGGTACCCAGCAACGATTGCGGAGATGTTGAAGTGACCGTCTTAAATGTTTCTATCATTCAAGCCGCTGAAGTAACCATCATCGTTCCCGAAGAACTTAAGCCCGGGCAGGAGATCCCGTTTACCTTTAGTACTACTGTAGGGCTGAGTCAGACAAACTGGAGTTTTGGAGATGGTGGTTCAAGTACTTCTGCTAATCCAGTGCACGTGTATGATCAAGCGGGTAACTATACCGTAGAGCTAGTCTTCCAAAATGATGATGGCTGTACGGGCACTACGAGCCTGGCTATCACTGTGGTTCCTAGGGAAACAGTCAGCATAAAAAATGCAATTACACCCAATGGTGACGGGCAAAACGACTTTTTAACCGTAGAAGGTATACTTGATTATCCCGATAATAAAGTTACCTTATTCGATCGTTGGGGTGTAGAAGTCGCAAGTTTCAACGGTTATACCAATGATTGGGATCTAATAATTAGTGGAGATTATATTCCGGCCGGTAATTACATTTGTATAGTAGAGCTTCCTGAAATTGGTGAGACCGTGAAGCGAAGTGTAACAGTGATAAAGGGAGATTAACGAAGTGAAATGAAAAAACTTAGTTGGCTAATTCTCTTACTCACCATCCCTTTTACCGAGATACTCTCTCAGGACGTGCCGCTGTACAGCCAGCGACTTACCAACTCCTTTATTTTTAACCCTTCAGTGGCGGGTAATGAATTTGGTTCTATTACGCTTTCTCACCGTACCTTTTGGTCAGGAATTGATGATGCTTCAGCCAGTAATATGCTTAGTGTCCATACTCCTTTTGGTGGGCATCGGTTTGGTACAGGATTGAATGTATTTCAGGAACGGATTGGGGTGTTTGACCGAATTTATGCTTCCGGAGCTTTTGCTTATCACATTCGCATGTCAGGAAGTACCTCATTGTCTATGGGCGTTTCTGCAGAGTTCAATAATCTACAAGTGAATACTAACAAATTGGATGTTACCGATGATAGTGACCCGCTATTGTTCGGTAATGACGCAGATCGTCAGAGTACTGATTTTTCTTTTGGGATCAATCTGAGTACCAAATACTTTGATCTTGGAGGTTCTATTAATCGGCTAACCTCCGGTTTTGGTATAGCAGATGAATCCAATCAACTATCAGGGTTTTATACGGGTTACTTCAATGGTAAAGTTCCTATTGCTTACGGTCGGGATATTTTAGAGCCCATAGCAGTGTACCGACAGCTTTCCCCGGAGAGCTACCAGCTTGATGCCGGACTATATTACACTTTTAACAATAGCATTACCTTGGGGGGGTCTTATCGTAGTTCAGGCCAGCTCACGGCTACTGCTGCGTTGCGGATAGCCAAGAAACTCCTGATCGGCTATAGTTATGAAACACAGAATAATGACTTTAGAACGGCCTTAGGAAATAGTAACGAGATTACCTTACGCTTTGATTTCAGCAATTACAACTATCAGGATCGGTTTAAAGCGGATTACAAAAACGCCCTGGCCTTTCGCAGAAAAACCCTGTCATCGGCAGTTAAACGAGGCCGTTCGGTAGGGGCAAAGAGCCCGGCCGATCTCGCGAAACGAAAGAAACGCCTGAAATATGTAAAATCTCCTAATGCGAGATATTCCAACTACAAAAGGCCTAAAAAGACATCAAAAAAGAGGTTTAACACTAAGAAACGTAGACGTCAGAACTATAAGCGGGCTAACCAGCGGAAAAGGGCTTATTCTAATCGAAGAAGAAGATAGCCTTGTAAATACGGCTGGTTTTACCAAGCTTCTAAAGCTTGATAGCATTTAAACAGCATTTTTTCTGCTTGGTTTCTCATAGATAACTTACTTCCGGTGTAGTAAGAAGAAGCTTAGATAACACTGGTATCCTAGTCCTCTTTTTGTTATATTCATCACGTATTCCAGGCTTTAATATTACTCTAAGGAATATAGTCGACTTATTCTTTCATGCATTATTATTCACTATTATGAATAAATCATACATACGTAGAACTATTCTCTCCGTTGCTTTAGGGTCTCTATTGGTCTATCAGCCGCTATTAGGTCAGCAGTCGGTAACCATAGGAAGTGAGCAATTAAAAGATAATGCTATCCTATGGTTGAATGGCAATGGTAATCAGGGCCTTTTGTTGCCAACAGTTTCTTCCACTAATGCTATTTCTAATCCGGATGAGGGACTAATAGTATATCAGACTACTGACAACCGGATTTATTATTTTAATGGATCTGCATGGACTGAAGTAGGAGGTGGAGGTACCGGAAGTGGTAATACCTATTCGATTCAGTATGATCAGGGAACAAACCAGCTTACACTCATAGAAAATGGTACTCCCGGAACGGCGATAAATTTGTCTAACGATGCACTTAGTTTAAATGGACAAGATCTTCCCGGTGGAACACCAAGCCCAGATCAAATTTTAGTGTATAACGGTACAGCTTGGGAATACCGTGATCTTCCTTCCGGTACTTTTTCCGGTGTAACTACCACAGCTACTTTAACCGGTGACGGTAATACCACACCTTTAGGAGTGAATGCGGGTACAGGTCCAAATCAGATTGTTCAGTTAGATGCTTCCGGTAACCTTCCGGCCTTAGATGGTTCTGCGCTTATCGGGTTGAATGATTCTTCTATAGACGGACAGGCCGTGGATATGAGTACAGCACCCACTACGGGTCAGGTGTTAAAATTTGATGGTGGGGCTTGGGTGCCAGACGCAGATTTACAGGGTGGTACCGGGTCACTACCGGTGTTGGGCAATGCTCAACTCGTTACTTCTGATGGCACTAATAACTTAGCCGTTTCCGTAGGAGGAGATTTGGCCATGAATAATTCCGGAGAATTCGCGATACAGGATGATGCGGTTCAACTTGATGATATAGAAGATAATGATAACAATCGAGCCATTTTAGCCAATAGCGGTACGGGTGACATTCAATGGGTAACGCCCACAGGAGATAACCAAGTGTTGGGCAGTAACGGAGCGGGAAACCTGGTGTTTAGAGATGCGACCACAGCGATCTCTAACGGGGGAAATGGTATTCGTACTTCAGGAGCTAATGACGCCTTTATAGCAACGGAGTTGTCCGTGAGAGAAGCCTTAGATGCAATAGGCGGCTCACCGGCCTGGAACCTAGGAGGAAACGCAGGAACAACTCCCGGAACTTCTAATGATTTTATCGGAACTACTGATGCACAAGATTTTGTCATTGGCACAAATGGAACTGAAAGGATACGCATTGCGTCTGATGCCTCAAATAACGCCGATAACCTGATTAACATTCCGGAGGTACCCGGACGAGAAATAAGGTTTATAAATTCGGCTAACAACGCAGATATTGTAGCCGATGGACAAATGAATATAGAAGCTGGTTTTCTGCAGCTGGGAGGTACGAATACCTCCGTAACAGGACTACTTGGAATCAATGAGACTAACCCTGAAGTGTCGCTAGACATTAATGGTACAGATGCCATTAGATTACCCATAGGAAGCAATTCAGAGCGTCCCGCTTCGGCCGAGGCAGGAATGCTGAGGTTTAATGATGAAACTTCCTCCTACGAAGGTCATGATGGAACCACTTGGAACACTTTGGGCGGTGCCGGCGCTTCTTCGTTACAGGCTGCTTATGACGCTGGTGAAAGCATAGTAATGACCTCAGCGTCAGGAGATATTTCAATTACTACAACAACAACGCCACGTACATCTTTATTTATCCAAGAGTCCACAGGTCGTGTTGGCATAGGCACTACTTTCCCGGGGTCCGGACTTACTGTTGCTGGCACAGATCTATTGACTGCCGCCGTGGGCATATTCAATACCACGGGAGGAAATGATTGGCGACTGAATGTTGATAATTCAGGCGTATTTAATATCACACAGGCCAATGGCCCTACTTACACACCATTCACTATCAATAGTCGCACTGTTACCATGGGGGACATTGGTGCTGACTTAAGTGATGCAGTGTTAACCGTGGATGGAGACAATGGCGACTTCCAGTTTTTGAACGGAAACGTAGGGATAGGTACAACTTCGCCGGAAAACCAACTTCATATCGTCAATTCTACTGCCACTCCCAATCTGAAGCTTGAGGGGCCACTAAATGGCAATGATATTGACCCCGTACTAAGATTCACTGAGACATTCACTACAGATTTTGGCTTCGATCTTTATTTGGATAGTGATCAGAATACTCTAAAATTTAGGTCAATTGACACAGATGCTGTACAAGTAGATAATATACTTACCATGACAAGGACGGACGGCAATGTGGGAGTAGGTACCAGCACACCGGCTCGGCAATTTGAAATTTTCAGTTCTTCTTCAACATTTCTAAGAATCAGTGGAACAGGCGGTGCGTTTGCTTCCGGAGGCTTAGAGTTAAATGGCACAGGCACACTAGACTGGCGGATACAACCTGGCGTAGGAATTTTGACGTTTGCGCAAGGAGATGTAGATGGAAGTATGACAAATCAATTTTTCATGAATAATACTTTTTTTTCTCCTGCTACCAATGGAAACAAGACCCTTGGCTCTTCTAGTAACCGTTGGAGTACCGTTTTTGCCACAAATGGTACCATTAGCACCTCAGATTATAGATTGAAAAAGAATATTCAAAGCTTCCATTACGGACTACAGGAATTACTTCTGTTAAATCCGGTTTCATTTAAATGGAAAAGTGATAAGGTAGATATGAAAACACATTTAGGCTTTATTGCCCAGGAAGTTCAGCAGATTATTCCAGAGGTAATTGATATGGCCGATGATCAGCAAAAAACGCTTGGATTATCTTACACGGAATTGTTGCCGGTTGCTGTGAAAGCGATCCAGGAGCAGCAGGAACTTATAAACAAGCAACAGCAAGAGATTGACCAATTACAAGCTGCCTTAATAAAGACAGAAGAAAATAATAGCTCTGTTCAATCAGAATTGGAAGTGTTAAAAGCTCAAATAGATAAGCTATCTAGCATCATCCAGGCGGAAGCAAAACAAGGTGATAAATAATGCGCTATCTGGTTACTTTCATATTCAGCTTTATTTCTACCCTGACATTAGGCCAGTTGACCAATGCATCTACTATAAGCAGCTCCTCAAGTACCACTATTGCTACTAACGGCTCGGTACTGAATACCGGTCGCCTGATGTTGGAAGGAGAATTAGTCTTGGATGGAAATGGTCAAATTCAATCCAATAACGTGCTAAGTATCCCTACCCTGAGCTTTATTTCAGGAAACTACTCGCTGATCGGGACTTTACAAATAGGGAATTCTCTTTCACTAGGAGGAGTGCTAAGCACTCAAAGTGAAGCGCGCTTAATTATTGAGTCTTCGGCATCTGTCGACGCGCAAGACGGCGGTTATGTTAATGGCCCACTTTATCATCGGGGAACGGGTGATAAATTCTACCCGATTGGCTCCGGTGATAGATATACTCCCGTAAGTCTGGCTGGAATACAAGGTGATAATAATACATTAGTAGGTGTTCAAAGTATTAATACTGATATTGGATTAAGCGCTGGCACATTACCTGTTGCGATCAATGAGGTCTCTGCCGATTGGTATTGGCAGATAATCTCGGAAGGTCTGTTTAATGGTGCACAAGTGGCACTACCGATATTGTCTGAAGATGCCAGCCTTTTTTCCGGAGATAATGTAAGAGGAGTGGTTCTTGAAGCAAATGCCGATAGATCAACGGCTACCAATCTGGGACGTGGAAACGGTTCTGATAATACGCAAGTGGTTAGTCGAGATATAACTGTAGGTCCTGCAGTGGTTATAGGGGTAGAAAATGTGGTGGAGTTAGTCATTAGAAATTTAATCACTCCAAATGGTGATAATCAGAACGATTACCTGTTCATCGAAAACTTGGATTTGATCGAAGGAACCAAGAAGGTCTATTTTCTGGATCGATGGGGAAGTAGAGTGGGCGTGGAGATCAATACGTTTG
>JBCCSU010000094.1:0-16226 GCA_039199635.1 Bacteroidota bacterium
AAAAGTCGTTTGCCCCACTTACTTTATCATATATAAAACCTTTAGGGTATCTATTACTAATTACTGGCCATAGACTTTTCATTAGCATTACCATATCTGTCCTCATACAGGTCCGAATGCATCTCTTTTACTGCTTCCACCATTTCGGGGTAGGGTACATCTGTTGTACTCACAAAACCAACATTATAATTCTCTCCATCATGAGCTCTACCTGTGGTGGGTGAATCAATGTACTGAAACCAATGTGCACCTACCATGTAAGGATTATCAATTACTGATTGTAAATAATCTTTGTACATCTGCGCTCTATCTTCTCTCGTAGCGGCATGGACAATTCCAGGATGATAAACTCCAGTGGCGGTAGTACCTACATGCCATTCTCCAATCACCACTGGCGCGTCCATATCTTCCAAAAAGGTCCAGTATTTATCGCCAATACCTTCCTCATAATAATTGATACTGAATACGTCTACATATTTTTTTGCCGCTGCCCTTACTTCCGGAGTAAGCCCCCAAGTAGCGAACCTGCAGCCCATGTACATATGGTTTGGCATTACCTCTTCCAGCGCATCATGAACCACCTGAAAATACCGGTCTGCGTAAGAGAACATGCAGTTTGATAAGTCAGCCACCATCTCATCAGAGAATGTGCCATCTCCCTTGTAACTCACACCTTGATCAAATTCTGCCCAGTTTGACAGATCTTTTCCCCAAGCGCTATTAAGCTCAGCAATCGTGTTATACTTATTCTTTAATTGCTTAGAGAACTCTCTTTTAATAAAACTCTTCTCAGCATTCTTAGATAAGGCATCAAATACAATCCCATAGAGGTCAGGAACGGAACCTGCTCGACCCCAACTTTTTTCATTATCAATGAAAACACCTACGCACCAGGGATTATTTTTCACTTCTTCTGCCACTACGCCTACGGTAACTTTCGCTCTTCTTACGAATTCAGGATCGAATACATCAGGTAGTGGCCCCCAGTAGTCCATCCCTGATTTAACCGTTTGAAATTCACCTATGATCCAACCGTTAGCGAAGTAGGGCATACGATTTTCGTGATAGAACTCATAGCCGGCCCAGTTTCCAAAAGAGGTGAATCCCCAGTTTAAGAATCTATCTAACGTAACATCCACCCACTTTTCTCTATGTGCATCCGGAGTAGGTTCACCATAGCGTCTTTCTAGGTTAGCTTGGTAGAAGCTAAATGTCTCACCATGGGCAAACGGACCAATGTGCTGTTCTCTTCGGTAACTAAAGTTATTGGCTAGCGGATCTTCATAAGAAGGAAGCTCCTGAAACATTTCATAACGCCAAGGCTCAGAAACAAAAGACGTACTGGTAACAGCTTCGGGTAAATCTACAATCCCTCTGGAATCTTCCGGTGTCACGTCTTCCGGGTCTCTCCATCTGACCGTGTCATTCTTAAAGTCTCTACCGGTAAAAGTGGTGGTATTTGCCATTCTTACATTGGCAATACCAGAAGAAAAGAATATATGTCCTTCAGGATCGATCATGGCCCATTTGTTACCAATCTTTTTAGTGGTAAAATAACCGGTACCTTCATATTTAGGCCCATCGGCCCATCCTCCGAACTTAGATCTTCCAGGCATGGTGCCCTCTTGTTCCAGTCGAGCTAATTCCTCTTCGGCTAATGACTTTAATTGTTCATCAGATTTGATCTTTCCCGCATAATCTACATGTGCGCTCTGGCCATACTTGTCAATTATGCCTACCAAATAATCCTCCGGTCTGTCCGGTGCTTCAACTAGTCTTACGTTATCTATCACCACGGACTTGTCTTTAATCATTTTAGATGAATAGAGCGCTATTTTGCTGATATCCGGGTATTCAAGATCATACAATAGACCTCTAACCAACATTTTTAAGGAATTCGTACCCCATGGATCGGGGTAATCGCGCATGTCAGATGTACCTTTTTTAAGTGGAAGATTTTCCAACTGAAGATATACAGTTTTTGTTTTACCCATTGGCAATGCTACGGAACTATAATTATTGGAGCCGTTTGAAGAGGCAACATTAGCCATGAGATGTAATGAATGCTCTCCCGTGTTAGTAGCGTCAAAAACCAACGTTAGATTTTTGAAGTCTTTGACATCGATCGGGGTTTTGGGTTCATAAGAGAAACCAGTGTTATTTTCATCCCATTTTAGGCTTACCGCTAAACCTTTGGTGCCACTTGTTACCCCTGAACCTGAGGTAAGTTCAATGTCAGCATTGAAAGCTCTAACGGCTTCCGGTATGGTATCAGATTCAAAGTCTAGTACTTGAACCTGTCTTAAATCGTCCCAAAAAGGGTCACCGGCTGTTCCGCTTTCTTTTGTTTCCTGACATGCGGACACGCACCAGGCCATTATTATTATATTAAAGAGTTTAAATATGCTTTTCATTTTCTAGTGTAAGTATCGTTTTCTGCCCTCATTGTTTTGATAGACTTGAAGATATTAGTTCACCATCTAATTCAAAATTTAATCCACTCAATAATAACTGTACAAACGTTTTCTAACACAAACCAACCTGAATATAGGAGTTAGATTCGGAGTTATTCTGCAATCGGGCAATACTCGGATAGGTAAACATCGGCGTTACGCGCCGGAATAAGATGATTGGACTGTGCTGTAAAGTTTTAGTCTAGTCCGGCCTTTTTTAATCAGAATAGTTGCATCCGATATTTGATTTTCAAACAATGAGATAAAATATTTTTTGGTAACGTTTGCGACTATGAGACATAGGCTAATTATACTTTTTATTCTTGGCTTGGCGCTAAGCACTTTTGCACAGGTTAAGGTTCACGTAAATTTTGATTTAAGACATACCGTTGGGGGTGAAGATACTTTTGACCGTAAAAAGTGGATGACAGTTCACTCCTCTAACTATGAAGGGGCTTGGCAGGGTGAGCTAGATAAGATGGATTATCTGTTAAATGATCTGGACGTATACCTGACCAGAGAAACCGGGACGGTTACGGGTGAGGTTTCTGGCAAGACAGCCGCTCAGATAGAAGCTAATGCGGCTAACTTTAAAGCGCAGTATGGCTCATTAACAGATCGTCACCCGTTTGAGTCGAAGCAAAACCTGATCGTAGCTAACCAACATAGAATTTATGAAGAGATGAGTGCCGAAGAGGCGGGAGAGCGTTCTGCAGCTTTTATGAACAACTACTTTGGCAACGGTGGAACGGACGGAATGCCGGCTCCGACTTACTTTGAGTTATTGAATGAGCCTGTTTATCCTTTAGTCGATTTTGGGGATCAAACATTAACTCAAATTTTTGACTACCATATCGAGATGGCTCAAAAGATAAAGGAGCTATCACCAAGTACACCGGTAGGAGGTTATGTCGGTGCATTTTCCATTTTCGAAGAGGATAATTTTCAACGATGGAATGACCGCTGGAAAACCTACATAGATGATGTAGGGGATTACATGGACTTCTACTCTTGGCACCTTTACGATTTTCCTGGAATCAACAATGGAGTAGAGCAGTACAGAAAAGGTGCGAATAACGAAGCTACTTTTGATATGATGGAGCATTATTCATGGCTAGTAGATAAGGAGCGACCTTTCGTCATTTCAGAATATGGTTCTCAGTTACATGATTGGTACGAAGAGGACTGGTCTTCCTTTAGAGACTGGTTATTCATTAAAGCTACTAACAGTATGATGATGGGCTTTATGGAACGTCCGGATAAAATGGCTATCGCCTTGCCTTTTACAGTGATCAAAGCGCAATGGGGTTACGGAGCTTTTCAAATGGGTGAAGATAGAGTATATCCATGGCGAATGATGCGACAGGAGACTGAACCGGAGAGTTATACCGTAAATGGATTTACCGGAGAGTGGGTATGGACCGAATATATTAAATTTTATGAGTTGTGGGATGATGTAAACGGCACTCGGGTAGATACACGTTCTGATGATATCAATATACTCGTAGACTCCTACATTGATGGAGATAAAGCCTATCTAATAGTAAATAATCTTATTCCGGAAACCATCACCTTTGAACCGGACATTAAGGGCTTAGGTACCAATGTAATCTCTAATGTTTCTGTTAGAAATTTATACTTTGATACAGCCAGTGATGTAGTAAAACTAGATGTAAATGAGGAGGTATTTAACCCAGAAAACACTTATGAACTATTGCCGGAGGCTACCATGATTTTTGAGTATACTTTGAATGAAGCTATGGTCATAGACCAGACTTCCGAGGAAACTAAGTATTATGCCACTACCTATTTACAACCTATTACCGGAGGCCAGGAGATCGATTTCACAATCGAAAATGTAACCTTAGGGGCTCAAGGTGAAGCAGTTTTACGAATAGGTGTGGGACGTGACCTTGATGAGTCGCTGAATCCTACAGTGATGGTTAACGGAAAACAGTTACTAGAACCCGTAGAGTACCGTGGTGATAATCAAGAAGAAAGACCCCGATTTTTTGGTGTTTTAGAGGTAGATGTTCCTTATAATGTGCTACAAGCTGCAAATACTATTGGCATAACGTTTCCTGACAATGGCGGTCATGTGAGTAGCTTGGCAATGCAGGTTTTTAATTTTTCACGACCTGTAACCAGAACGGCCGTTGAGGAATTTTCTATCCTCAATGATGATATAACCATTGCCACTGGTAAAACTCGTCAGTTACTTACGAGTTTCGCACCGGAAAATGCCACCAACAAAACGGTAAATTGGTCTTCAGACAATGAAAGTGTTGCCACTGTTGATGAATTTGGTGAAGTATCTGCCATTGCAGAGGGTACAGTGACCATTACAGGAGTTACGCAGGGTACGGATGAAGTAGGTAATACCTTCATGGCAAGCGCCACAATCACTGTACAAGACGATTTTGTGTTGCTTATGGATAGTATTGTTTTTCAAGAGGATTTAATCACGGTTTCGCTGGGTGAAACTAGAGTACTTAACCCACAAATCTTTCCTGCAGAAACGGATAATCCTTCCTTGCAGTGGAGTTCTGAAGATGAGACGGTTGCAACAGTTAATGAAAATGGAGAATTGAATGCACTAGCTATAGGTACAACTACGATCACTGCCACCTCACAGGATGGAAGCAATATTTCCGAAACCGTCGAAATAGATGTGGCTCAACTAGCTTTTATTGAGTTCCTGAATGAGGGTGTTTATACTAGCACTGAATATGTTATTGGAGAGACCGTTGATATTACCTGCTCCTACAGCGCTGGAAATGGATTAACGGTAGATAATAGTGGAATCAAGTTTTGGCTGAGAGAAATAACTGAAGGTTTCGGAGCTGTGGTTAATGACTACACTGTAGAGTTAGCATCTGCGGCAGGAACCAGTTCAGGAACAGTTTCAGCATCTATTCCTTTAACGGAAAATATACCGCCGACCGCTGATCTCCCTACTGGTAATTTTTACTTTCTATTTATTTCATTTTTTAATTCTCAGGGTGCTTTTATAGAAAATGGAATTTTTCCAATTACAATTCTCGGACCACAGGTAGAGAGTATCACGCTTAATATAAATTCACTCAACATGATAGAAGAAGAAACGGAGCAACTCCAAGCTACTATCACTCCTGCAAATGCTGCTAATAGCTCACTTTCATGGTCTTCATCTGACGATCAGGTAGCCTCCGTAGATGCTTCTGGGTTGGTTACAGCCATTGGTGCAGGTAGTGCCACTATCACGGTTAGATCTGAAGCTAGTGCTTCTATTTTTGCTGAAGCAGAAGTGAATGTTGCTGCATTAGTCCTTTCTACAAGCCAGTTTAGTGATGTCTTAGGTATTTACCCAAATCCAATTGAAACATTTCTTATTGTAGAGGCCAGGGAAGACGGTGAGTATGGGCTGATTATTCAAGATAATATGGGAAGGACTTTGATTACTAAGACCATAAAAGGTAAAGCAAAGATTGATGTAACTTCATTGTCACCAGGGTTGTATTTCGCTAGGATAGTGAATAGGCCGGAATTACCTCCTTTAAGACTAGTAATTAAGTAGTTTGAATTATTTGTGTAGTCAATGCTAGGGAAAGCCCAGCATTTGGGACACTCATTTATTATTTCAAATCCACTCGAAGTAGTAAATCATTCGCAGTCATGTAAAGAGTTTTCTCATCCGGGCTCAAGGCGCAGTTAGCGGTACTTTTACTCGTTAAAATGCTTCCGAGGTGTTCACCCTTAGAATTCAGGATAAGTACCCCGCCGGGTCCGGTGGCAAATATGATGTTTTGCTTATTTATTTTCAGTCCGTCAGGTAGGCCCTTGCGGTCGCCGACCAGGTGAGAGGCATCAAAAAGTAATTCATTCTTTACCTGACTTTCGCTAAGATCATATTTTCTCCAAATGGGCCTAGATGGATCAGAATTAGCAACAATCAGTAGTTTTTCATCTGGTGAAAGCGCAATACCATTAGGGCGAGATAATGTAGAATCTATCAATTCAACTTTCTTAGTTTCAGGGGTGAACATATACACACCGTTAAAGGCTAATTCTTTTAGACTATCCTGATCCTGATCGTGTAACCCATAGGGTGGGTCTGTCAAATAAAGATTACCCGATTTAGCTAGAACTATATCATTTGGGCTGTTGAAACGTTTACCCAAGTATTCTTCTACCACTGTGCTAAAGTCAGCATTCTGAATGGATAGATCATAAGATGCTACCCTACGATCCCCATGCTGGCAAATCAAAAGCGTCCCTTGGTCATCTAATATTAATCCATTGGCCCCCTGCTCACTGCTGTGCGGTGCATATCCTGTAAAGCCTGATGGAGAAATAAAAAGCTGTATACTATCCTTTTCGCTCCAGCTATAAATTTTATTCTCAGGAACATCGCTAAATAAAAGGCTATTCAATTCCTCCACCCAAACCGGTCCTTCTGACCAGCTAAAACCGCTAGCTATGATTTCAATTTTGGCATTTGGGTCGATCACTTCTTTCAGTCTATCGTCTAAAACTTCAATAGAACCTATGGTTTCGTATTTTGAGGTTTGTTCTTTCTGTGATTTTTGGCAAGAAATGGAGATGAGTAAAACAAAGAGTACGTATGATAGTGATTTCACGATGATGTAGCGTTGAATTAAGGATTAAGTTAAGAGATCGGGTTGTAAATTCTATCGCTAAAACTAGACATGAGGTTAACAAACTCCAATTCCATTTGAACAACGTAAGAAAAGCATCCTTCAAATACTAAATTTATTGGTAGTATAAGAATACCCAATTTGAATTTTATGGCTTCCATTCTTCAATACACCTTAATTCTTACTCTCTTATTCACTTGCGCCTGTACTTCTATCACTGATTATCAAGGCCTAATGGTGCAGGATTTAGAGGGTATGCATGAAGTAACTTCCGATAAAATATGGTTATCACATGAACATACATTGGTTGATTTTATAGGTGCAGATTTAATCGATCCCAAAAAATGGAATCACGATTCTGTAATTCAAGTAATGCTCCCTTATTTTGAAGAATTAAAGGAATTTGATGTAGATTATTTCGTTGACTGTACACCAAATTTCATTGGAAGGGATGTAATACTGCTGGAAAAGATTTCGAAGCAAACAGGGATTAGAATACTTACGAACACGGGTTTGTATGGCGCTCGTAACAATCATTTTATCCCGTCCTTTGCCAAGGAAATGACCCCGGAGGAATTAGCGAGTCTGTGGATTGACGAATACGAAAATGGCATCAATGGAACGTCGATAAAGCCAGGATTTATAAAGATAGGAGTGGATGCTACTACTCCTTTAGATACTATACATGAAAGGCTGGTAAAGGCTGCTGGGCTAACCCATTTAAAAACTGGTTTAACCACTGCTTCACACACAGGTCAGGCCTTGGGTTTTTGGCCGCAAGCTGAAATTATTAAACAAATGGGTGTATCACCAGAGGCATTTATTTGGGTACATGCCCAATTTGAAGAGGATAATAGTCATTATTTAAAAGCAGCAAGCGAAGGCTACTGGATAAGTCTGGATGGCTTAGGGTGGGAGTTTGATAATCATGTGGAGAAGTTATTGTTCGCAAAGCAAAACGGCATACTGGATCGAATCTTAATTTCACACGATGCAGGCTGGTACGATCCTCAAAAAGAGGAGCAATCTATTCAACCCTATACCACCATCTTCAAAAGACTAATCCCTGAATTAAAAAAACAAGGTTTTGCAAAGAATGAAATTAAACAGCTTATAAGCGTAAATCCGGCCAGGGCGTATGCCATTGCAGTACGATGAATTAAGTGCAACCATGTTTGTTCATACTCTAAATAAGCTATTTAGAGTATTTTTCTACCACAAAATCACCCCAATCTGCAATAGATTGAATGAGTGGGATTAGAGTTTTGCCAAAACCGGTTAGAAAGTACTCTACCTTTAAGGGTGGCTTAGAAGTATATACTTTTCTTTTTATCAATCCGTCTTCTTCCAGAGCCTTAAGTTGTAAACTCAAGGTTCGTTCCGTAACAGTAGGCATTAATTTTCTCAGTTCGTTATACCTTAGCTTATTATTCATTAAATGAAATAAGATCACGGTTTTCCATTTTCCGCCTATGATGCCCATGGTGAGACTTGCGCAACACGGATATTCACTGCCTCGGAAGTTGAATGTTTTTGGCCCCTTAGTTTCCATAGAATTGATACTATCCTTTTTGACCGTTATTGCGAAGATATAATGCTATACATAGTTTTGCAACTATAATTTTTATAGTTAAAAGATGCAAGCCATAATAACAGAAAAAACAGGTGGAGTCGAGCAATTGAAGTTAGCTCAGATCGATAAGCCTCAAGTTGCAAATCACGAAGTACTGGTGGAAGTATGTGCCATCGGTATTAATCCGGTCGATTACAAAGTACGTGCTGACGAAAGTTTACTTACTGCCATTTACGGTGAAAAACGACCAGCCGTTATTGGGTGGGATATTGCAGGAACCGTATCAGAGGTAGGTCATAGCGTTAGTGATTTTAAAACGGGTGATCGTGTTTTCGGTATGGTTAATTTCCCAGGTGCGGGTGATGCTTATGCGGAATATGTATCTGCCCCTGAAAGTCAACTATCAAAAATACCTGAAGGTATTTCCTTCGAAGCTGCAGGGGCCTCTACATTAGCGGCGCTTACAGCATACCAGGCTTTAAAAGGCAGTGTAAAGAGAGATCACCGTATCCTAATTCATGCCGGTTCGGGTGGTGTAGGTCATTTCGCTATTCAGATCGCTAAGGCTATAGGTGCTTACGTAATTACCACAAGTTCTGCTCATAATAAGGACTTTGTTCTTTCCCTGGGTGCTGATGAATTCATCGATTACCGCAGTCAAAAGTTCGAGGAAGAGCTCACTGACTTAGATTTTGTTCTAGACATGTTCAATGGTGACATCCTATTCAATTCAATTAGGGTAGTAAAACCTAATAGCTCCATTATCTCATTACCTACGCCTAACTTTTCAGATGAGATATTAGCAGCTGCACGAGCTAAAAATGTGACTGTGAAACAAATTATGGTACAGTCCAGTGGAAGTGATATGCAAGAAATAGCTGAACTGTTAGCTTCAAAAAAAGTAAGACCCTTTATCTCCAATACATTCGATTTTGAAGAAATGGCAAAAGCTCATTTACAATTGGAGAGCGGGCGAACAGTAGGTAAGGTAGTTGTTACAATTTAACGTGTATTGAATGAAAACAATTCTAATCACCGGATCTACCGATGGTATTGGTAAACTAGTGGCTCACCAACTCGCAAAGGAAAACCACCAATTACTATTACATGGTAGAAATGACCATAAATTGGAGCAAACTATTACTGAGATAAAAGTATCTTCTAACAATGCGAATATCCAAGGCTATGTGGCTGATCTTTCTGAAACTGAAAGCATACTGGGTGCCATTAGGAAGCTAACGTCAGAGCACTCCAAAATAGATGTATTTATCAATAACGCGGGTGTATTCAAAAGCCCAACATCAAATGCATCAGAGGGATTCGATATTCGTTTTATGGTCAATTATTTCGCTCCATATATTTTAACCAATGGATTAGTCAAACTACTTGAAAATAGTGATGAACCAAGATTGATCAACTTAAGTTCAGCAGCACAGTCCACAGTATCCTCAGCAGCATTAAGTGGAAAACAATCACTTTCGACCCAAGAAGCGTATGCACAGAGTAAATTAGCATTGACGATGTGGAGTTTTTGGATGGCCCGGCGATACCCACAATTTAATGTGATTGCAGTAAATCCTGGTTCATTATTAAACACTAAAATGGCTCAGGAAGCTTACGGTCAGTATTGGTCCTCTGCGGATAAAGGCGCCAGTATTCTCTATGATTTAGCGGTGTCTATGGAATATAAAGACCAAAGTGGTAAGTACTTTGACAATGATAAAGGGACTTTTGACAGAGCACATTCAGACGCATATGATGAAAACAAGATTGCCGAGTTAATTACGAATACAAATGAATTATTAGGCCTTTAAATGAGCGTTTTCAGCAAAATAGCAACTCAGCATAAGCTTACGCTAGGTTTAGTATTTCCTTTAGAAGCCTACAGTGGTTCTGTGGCAAGCATGGAAAATCAGGAAAAACTAGCTCAAAGAGCTGAAGAGTTAGATTTTAAAGCACTATGGTTTAGAGATGTGCCCTTTAACGACCCTTCTTTTGGTGACGCCGGGCAACTTTATGACCCATGGATTTATATGACACACATCATGAATCATACTCATGAGATTGCTCTGGGCTCTGCAAGTATAATTTTGCCTTTACGCCATCCGGTACACACAGTAAAGTCGATCAATAGCCTTCAGGTATTATCAAAGAATAGGTTGGTATTAGGTGTAGCTTCCGGTGATCGTCCGGTAGAATATCCCGCCTTTAACCAAAAGTTAGAGAATAAATCAGCGCTGTTTAGGGACAGTTTTTCATATATCAAAGCACTGCAAGGGAATTTTCCGCGCTATGTATCAGAGTTTTATGGTGAAACTAATGGGGCAATAGACCTGCTGCCTAAATATGATAGAAAGACTCCGATGTTAGTCACGGGTCACTCGGGCCAATCACTCAACTGGATAGCTGAACAATCTGATGGATGGCTTTACTATCCAAGAGATTTCAAAGCTTTACAAATAGTGATGAAAAAATGGAAAGACGCGCTGAAAGGTGTAGGAATAGATTGGAAACCATTCATGCAATCACTTTATGTGGATTTAACTAAAGATTCAAACACTAAACCATCACCCATTCACCTTGGGTTTAAATCCGGAACAGATTATTTGAATGCCCATCTTAGGCTTTTAGAAGCTTATGGAGTAAGTCATGTTATACTCAATTTAAAATATTCATCTAGACCAGTCGAAGAGATTATTGAAGAAATAGGGGAGAAGGTTATTCCTAATTTTTCCTAACTATTAAAAGGTTTGTGCAGTAATCTTGTAAGGTTGCTCTATGTGGATGTATTTGTGAGACGATATCAGTTCGTAAGATCGATTAAAGAGGCCTTACTCACTCCAAGCTGATCATTATTCAAGCGATACTCATACATACCATAAGTAGTTTCCCGGACTTTTTCAATGACTTCTTCAAACGGGTTATCACATACGTCTACCCAGCCTACATTGTAATTTTCACCATCGCCTCTTCCCGTAGCTGGCTGGTCAATGTATTGGAACCAATGCGCGCCAATGATGTTGGGATTTCTCAAGGCACCCTGAATATAGTTCTGATAAAACTGGCCACGCTCTGCTTGATCTTTTGCCTGTTTTACACCAACATGAAACATGCCTCGATCTAACGCACCAAAATGAAATTCCCCAATCAATATAGGTTTATCAATCCCTGTGGGCAGCGATACATTTTCTACGCTGTACTCGTACTTATTGAAACTCATAATATCCATGTATTTACTCGCTGCTCCAAGAACTATGGCATTATTGGCCCAGGCAAACCGACAGCCTAAATAGTTTTGGTTGGGGGTCACTTTTTTCAATTCATCATGAATCGTCTGAAAATAAGTTTCTGCGATCTTTTCATAAAAAACCTTAAGATCTTGCTTTGCCTGGGTGCCGGTGGGTACCTGGTTGGAATTCAACCTTTCTTCCCAGGAACTGAAATCAGAATCCCAGGCTTGGTTTAAGTTTTCTATAGTGCTGTATTGTTTTTTTAGGTCGTTTATGAACTCAATCTTTGCAGGCTGGCTGGCAGGACTTCGTAACACTCCTTCTGCCAAAGAGCCTACATCCCCCCATGAGAGTTCATTATCTACAAAATAGCCAATGCACCAGGGGTCATTCGCCCCCTCTTTTTGAGATTCCACCGATTCCTGAACTCTTTTTTTGAAGTTCGGATCGAATACATCGTGAAATTCCCCCCAATAGCCTTGAGAACCGACAATCTTGGGTGCGCCATTAATCCAAATAGAACCAACATAAGGCGTTTTCCCCTGACGGGTTGCCTCAGTATCGGATACGAAACCAATGGTATTTAAACCCCAGCTTCTAAATCGTTGATGGATTCTATCCTGGAAGATGTCAAGCCAGTTCTCTCCGTATTTGAGGTATAGATTATGCTGATAGAAGTTGAAGGCTTTATACGGATTATTCTGTGCATAATAGCCCATAGGAGCCCAATTACTTACGTAATGGAATTCTTCTGTGACTCCTGAGTTGGGAGGAAAGGATTCAAAATAGTGTTCCCGTCCTTCTATTCCAGTCTGCACACTATTGGAGTGCACACAGTTCATACCTGCAGACCAAAATAGATAACCCTCGGGATCAATCATCCACCATTTTCCTGCATGTTTTTCCGTTCGAAAGAAGCCCGTAGCTTCTAACTGAGGACCATTCGCCCATCCACCGTATTTACTTAGACCATCAGGTCCTGGATAATTCTCCAGGTGTTTTTCCTCTTTTTCGGCTGCCATTTTTAGATCCGTGACGGACTGCACTTTACCCTGCCAGTCTTCGTGTTTGTATTGTCCGAACTGATCTATAAAGGGATAGAAACCAGTAGTATCTTTTACTTCCAGTTGACCGACCGCTCGGATATTATCAATGAGAAAGGTATTCTCAGATTTTGCATAGCGAGAGTAAAAGGTAAATTCATCAATCTTAGACACATCGGTTTTAATCTGCCCGGGAGCACCGCGCATCGCAATAAAGTCAAGTTGAGGTTCATGTACCCAGGGTGTCCAGGTTAAATTTACTGTAATAGTGCCTTTTTCACCTGGCTTAAGGTCCAGGTAGTCAGAACAATACCATCTTACCAATCCATCAGGGTCATTTCCCACAAACATTTCCACCTGCATTTCCTCATCCCCAATGTTCTTCACGTCCGCTTTTATCTGGTGATATCCTTTGAGATTCCACGGCACATCTGCTGGTTTTTTGATCTTTATCCCGGGTTTAGTGAGTGCTGTTCCCGTATTGACTTCTAAGCACTTACCTACTTCATCATTCCTTATTTTGAAATTAGCATCTTCCATTTGTACCAAATTCCCTTCAATGCCAGCATCAAAATCAAAAAGTATTAATTGAGGTTCAACTTGCTTGGGTACTGAATTACAACAACTTAAAGTGATAGCAATCACAAAAAATGCAGGTAACTGATAGAGCCTTTTCATAAATCCTAAGGTATTCTACAACTAAAGGATGGAATACATTCTACACTTTATAAAAACTAGACAGAGTTGAGAAAAAGTGAATTTATAGGATGTCTACTTCTGTTGATATTGTTTCTGTGGTTGGATTATGATAGCCAGGCTGGCCACCTCCAATAGTAATTTTGAAATTTCCAGGTTCTATGTTAAAAGCACCTTCTGAATCATAAAAGCCGAATTTATCTGGAGTGAGCTTGAAATGGATAGTTTTCGTTTCTCCAGCCTTCAAATAGGTCTTTTCGAATGCTTTGAGTGATCTGAGAGGTTGATCGGAATCTACGTCTTCTCTATTGTTGGTTACATAAACTTGGGTTACCTCAGAGCCATCTCGATCACCAATATTGGTGATCTCAACGCTTAGCTTAACGGTATCACCTAATTGAGCTGCGTCTTCTATTATGAAGTTGCCGTATTTGAATTGAGTGAAACTTAAACCATAACCAAACGGATAGAGTGGATCACCTTGAAAGTATCTATAGGTACGATTTGTCATGGCATAATCCTCAAAAGGAGGCAGGTCTTTCACAGATTTGTAGAAGGTGATCGGTAATCTTCCGGAAGGATTATAATCACCAAAGAGAAGCGAGGCTATGGCTTCACCGGCGGCCTGTCCCGGATACCAAGCATCCACTATGGCAGGTATATTTTCGTTCTCCCAATTTAATGCAAGGGCGCTTCCATTCAGGAGTACAAGTACAATAGGCTTACCAGTACTTGAGATATTCCGGATAAGATCGATTTGATTCTGAGGAAGATGTAGTTTGGAGCGGTCCCCTCCGGCAAAGCCATCAAGATAAATTCCTAACTCTTCGCCCTCTAGCCTTGGAGAAAGACCCATTATCATGATGACCATGTCAGATTTCTCGGCCAACTCAAGTGCATCTTTTTCTAGTTGCCGGTCATTAGGAACCCAGACAAGTCTGAAGTTGGCATCTCCGGAGTAAGCAAAGTAATCGATTTTAATGTCATACTCCGTATCAGCTTCCAGTTGTATTTCCTTGATTCTTTTTGCGTTAATATGATAAAATGCATTGTCGCTTACGTGCAAAGAATCATTGATGTATAGTTTGTAACCATGATGTCCTTCACCCCCCAGTTTGTAGGTACCACTTGATGGTACTTTAATTTTTCCGGACCAGCGAATACTGAAATCGTCATTTGGCATACCTTTGATTGCCGAACCATCTTGCCAATCAAATTTGATGGATGGATCGACTTGTGTAGTTACCGGCTGTCCTTTCCATTCTTTATTATTATAATATTCACCAGTCAGCCCTTGAACCCTGTTACCGTCCGAATCGGTAGTGAAAAGAAATGTATCGGGTAAGTCTTCAATCATATAGACGCCTTTTGCCAGGTCTGTTCCCGGGGCATAATTGACCACCACTCCTTCAGGGGCTCTATTTTTTATGCCTTGATAAGGGGTAGTGATATTGAAAGGCCTGCCATTATAATTTCCCAGTAAAACATCGATGTCATTGGCATTAGGACCGATAACGGCAATATTTTTTATCTCATCACTTATCGGTAGTAGTTCATCATCATTTTTAAGCAGGACCAGCGACTCTTTAGCCGCTAGTAAAGCCAGGGCCTGGTTTTCCTTTGAGTTAACCGTTTCCATAGGAATGGAAGCATATGGAACTTCGACTTCAGGATCGAACATTCCCAGTTTAAATCGAGCAAGCAGTATTCTCCTGAGGCCAACGTCAATGTCTTCCTCAGTGATTAGATTTTGTTCAAGGGCACCTGATAGAAATTGATAATAATCACCACAATTGAGGTCACAACCTGAAACCAGTGCAATCGCAGCTGCCTCTTCTTTTGAATCGACAATTTTGTGGTATTCGAAGATATCTCGAACAGCTCCACAATCGGAAACAACTACCCCTTCGAACCCCCATTCTTCTCGAAGAATTTCATTGAGTAGCCTGGGGTGGGCACTACATGATTCTCCATTGAAGCGATTGTAAGCACTCATGATAGAATAGGCTCCACCTTCTTGTATCGCCTCTCTGAAATGTGGTAAGTAGGTTTCATATAAATCCTTATCCGAGGCTACAGCATTAAATCTGTGCCTTTCAGGCTCGGGCCCACTATGTACGGCATAGTGTTTTGGTGTGGCAATCAACTTGAAATACTTTTCGTCATCACCTTGAAGGCCTTTGATAAAATGTACACCCATCCTTCCGGTCAAGTAAGGATCTTCGCCATAGGTTTCAATACCACGACCCCACCGGGGATCTCTGAAAATATTGATATTTGGTGCCCAATAGGTTAATCCTTGAAAATTGTTTCTTTTTTCTTGCCTGACAAATTCATGGTGCTTGGCTCTTGCTTCATCTGAAATAGCGTCTCCAATGTTAAACAGTAACTCTTTATTCCAGGATGCAGCAAGACCAATGGGTTGAGGAAAGACGGTCGCTCTTCCTGAAAATGCCACTCCATGAAGGGCTTCATTCCACCAACCGTATGCAGGTATGTTTAGTCTGGTTATTTCTTGATTATTATATGACATCGTTAGCAACAGCACCATCAGCCGACTGCTAAAAAGCTCTTTGCCTGAAGCTGAATACAGT
>JBCCSU010000095.1:0-16202 GCA_039199635.1 Bacteroidota bacterium
CTTATGAGAGATACTAGTGCAGTAGAAGAAATAGTTGGTTTTTACTTTGATAAATATTACACTTCTAAACTTATGTATCATGGATAAATCAATATTTCGAAGTTTAACGATCGGTATTATACTTCTCAACAGTAGTTTTCTTACCGCTCAAGTGACTGTTACTATAGATCCATCGGTTTCCAAAGGGCCATCAAAAGCAGCTTATTTTGGGCTAAATACCCAGCGGGCACTGGCACCTTCAGTAGCAAACAATGCATCGTTCAAGGCAAGAATGAACGAATTGAATCTTGACTTTTTACGATATCATGCGGCAGAACAGATCATTTGCGGTAATAGCAAGTCGTGGATTGACTGTACTACAAACTCCTGGAATGTTTCACGCATAGATGATGTACTCCAGGATGCTGTAATTTCCGGGGATAAGATAATGATCACGATTACTAAATGGCCTCCATGGATAAGTACAGCTAAGAAACTACCGGATGACAAGAAAACTGCTTTCGCTAATTTCTGCGCAGACTTGGTGGATATCGTCAATAACCAACTAGGTTATAACATCAAATATTGGGAACCCTTCAATGAAATAGACAATGGCTCCGGGGCATATAGTGGTTCGGCAGACATGTGGCATTTGGCAGATATTTTCATTAGGTGTCAGAACGCCATGAAAGCCAAAGACCCAACCATCAAAGTGGGAGGACCAACTTTTGCGGACCCTTACAAAAGTGATGTGCAGCACTTTTTATTCAATTTGCAAAATAGGGGCGCTGCCTTCGACTTGTATACACATCATGAGTATGGTGGTGGAAGTACTACTAATACCACTACGATATACAATCGGGCGGATAATTTTAAAAACGGCATTGCTAATGCACGTACACAGCTTAATGCAAAAGGATTCAATAGCACACCTATCCTACTTGGAGAATGGAACATATACTGGACATTTAACTTGACGGGAGCTGAGAATATGACCAACTCCAGGAGTGGTGTATTTGATGCTATTGCCTATAAATACATCGTAGAAAATTCCGGTAACAGAAACGTAATGGCCTGTACCGCCTGGAATGCCGCTGATGGCACTTACGGTAAGATAAAAAGTGATTTTTCAGGCTTTCATTCGGGAGGTCATGTTATGAAAATTTTTCGTGAAGAAGCGGTAGGGGAAGCCATTGCAACTACATCTTCGGATAACTCGCAAATTGAAGGCTTTGCGGTAAAGAGAGCAGATGGATCACTAATGATCGCTTTGATGAACAGAACTGATGGGCCGTCTAAAACCGTGAAAATAGCGGGGTCATACAGTCCTTCTTCTTCCACCGTGGTGAAGATGAAAATTGAAGGTGACAACCTAATTACCTCAAACACCACCTGGTCTGCCATCACCTCTAATTTCACTATTCGAAGTAATAGTGTGAACGTGTTCTTGGTAGCAGCTCCGGCCGGGGGCGTAACCGGGTTAAAAAAGATAAAAAACAGGAGTAACAACAGGTATTTGAGAGGACAAAGCGATGATAAATTGGGCATGAATTCTACGCCTGGCGGGGATAATACTACCTGGAATATTGTCTCTTCGGGAGAATCCGGATACTATTTTGTAAAGAATCAGCAGTACAACAAATATGTTTATGCACGTTCAGATAATTCCCCAAGATTAAGTTCAAGCTCTTCAGGAGACAGCAGAAAATGGCAATTAATTGCGAATGGCAATTATTATCGACTCAAGAATAAATCTCATAATGATTATTTAGGGCTCAATAGTAACGGTTGGGTCTACCAGCTTACTAATCCGAATACCTCTTCCGATTGGACGCTCATTACAGCATCCGGGAATCCCGGGGCGAGAATGGCCAGTAAGGAATTAAGTGAAACACCTATATCTCCGGCAAAGGCGATGATTTATCCTAATCCCATAGTTAATAACCGGGTTAAAATTAGCTACACAGCAGGGAGAGAAAGCGATATAACCATTGTGATATACAATGCTTCAGGTATTCAAATGGATGTAAAGTCACTACAGGTATCGCATGGAGAGAACCTTATTGAATTTGGATTACAGGGGTTAAGAAGCGGTATTTATTTGTTGAAAGTTCATGACCAACAGGAAGTTAGTACCATGAAATTCAGTGTGCAATAATGTGTTAAAAATCAATACTAGGCTCAAGAGTAATAAAGCAAAGCGCCCTTATCGCTCTTGAGTCTACGTAGGGTGGCCTGGAATAATAAAATACAGAACAATAAAAGGATATCAATTTAAAACGGAGTCTCAAATGAAAAAAACGTTCGTCTGCATCTTCTCACTTCTGACCACCGTCACGTGCTGGTCTCAGACCTATGAGTGGAATGATCCCTCCATCACAGATCTCAATACGCTGGATGCGCATGCTTATTTTCTACCCATAGCTGGTAAGTCAGAGGCTATCGAGAATATGGATATCACCTTGTTTCCTACCGAGAACCCCAATGTTCAATTATTAAATGGCCCATGGAAATTCAAGATGGTTTCCAATCCATTAATTGCAAATACTTTTGAGCAACCCACTTTTGATGATGCAGGATGGGATGAAATACCCGTGCCCTCTAACTGGCAGGTACAGGGCTATGGCACACCGATTTATACCAATATTACATACCCTTACAAGCTTGATCCTCCTCAGGTACCTTTAGACTCAAATGAAACAGGGTATTACAGGAGGACATTTGAATGGGAACCGTCAAGCACAGACCAGCAGACTATTCTTCATTTTGCAGGTGTACAGTCAGCCTTTTACTTATGGATCAATGGTGAGTTGATAGGCTACAGCGAGGACAGCATGTTACCCGCAGAATTCGATGTGAGCCAAGTACTAAAAAAAGGTAAAAACCAGGTCACCTTAAAAGTTATCCGTTGGTCGGATGCCAGCTATGTAGAAGACCAGGATTTTTGGCGGCTTAGCGGTATCTTTCGAGACGTTTACCTCTACCAGCTACCCAAGAAGCGCATTTGGAACTTTTCGGCACGAACATCATTTGACGAAGATTATAAACAAGCCGAGCTTATACTAGGTCTTACCGTTCAAAATGCTTCAGCCCAAGACTGGAAGAAGCCCCGGTTCCAGGTATCTCTCCTGGATGCTGAAGGGAAACCGGTTTTTGAAAATCAGTCCATTAAATCAAAAATAAAGACCGTAGCTGCCGGTGAAAGTGTAGAGTTCAATTGGCAACAAACGGTAATGGAGCCATTGCCCTGGAATGCGGAGACCCCCAATCTTTACACGCTAATTATAGAATCATTAGATACAAAAAGCCAGGTGATGCAGACCATTGTTCAAGAAATTGGCTTTCGTGAAGTGGTTATTAAAGAGGGTATGTTCCTGCTTAACGGCGAGCCTATAAAAATCAAAGGGATCAATCGCCATGAAACTGAACTCAACGCAGGGCGTGTGGTGTCCAAAGCGGGTATGCTCAAGGATCTGGAGCTGATGAAGCAATATAACATTAATGCGGTACGTACTTCACACTATCCCAACGTACCTGCCTGGTACGGCTTATGTAACCGCTATGGATTGTATGTGATGGACGAAGCCAATCAGGAAACTCACCAGGCGTGGGTAGAAGCTACCTTAAACGGTGGAGATAAGGATTGGCTATTGGTAGATAACCCTGAATGGGAAAAGGTATTTGTAGAAAGAGGTCGCAATTTGGCAGAACGAGATAAAAACTTTACCTCCATACTCTTCTGGTCGCTGGGAAATGAGTCTGGTATGGGACAAAATCTGGTTTCCATGGCCAAGGAAATGAGAAAAGTGGACAGTACACGACCGATCCACTATGAAAGTAGGAATCCGGCTTATGTGCGTACACTTTCCTATTTTGATATTATCTCCACGATGTATCCTCCACCCAATGTACTCAAACATTATGTGTATAGAGATCCTACCCGCCCGGTTATAATTTGTGAATATGCACATGCCATGGGCAATGGAGTGGGTAATCTTCAGGAATACTGGGACGTATTTGAAAGTCATCCGCGTTTGCAGGGGGGCTTCATCTGGGACTGGACAGATCAGGGGCTATACCAGCAAAATGAAAAGGGTGAAAACTATCTGGCTTTTGGCGGAGATTTCGGTGATACTCCTAACGACCGGAATTTTGTTCATAATGGCGTCACATTCCCTGACAGAACCCCTCAGCCGGAGCTCTTTGAAATAAAAAAGGTTTTTCAACCCGTCGGGTTTGAGCTTACGGATACAGAGAAGTATAGACTAAAAGTCTTCAATAAAAACTATTTCTCCGATTTATCAGCTTATGAATTGACTTGGGAAATTATTGAAAATGGGGTTTCAGTAGAAGAAGGTATACTCAGTGAACTTAATATACCGGCTCAACAAACCGCATACCTTGATGTTCCGGCGCAATTCAACAAAAAGACGGGGAAAGAATACTTTCTAAATGTCTATTTACGCTACAAAACGACACCCGACTGGGCAAAAGAAAATCATGTAGTCGCCCGCGATCAGTTTATGATTCAAGAGCTCAGGGACCCACTTGGTATAGACCTTAACGCGAACTCTACTACCCGCACTGAATGGCAAATAGCTGAAAATGAAAGATTTATTTCGGCTACTATTCTCCAAGGTATGACAGTGCAAATCGATAAGCAGACAGGTTGGATACAGCAGCTTTCTCAAAACAAACAGGATTTTTTGATCGAGGCCATCAAACCTAATCTCTGGCGGTCACCCACAGATAATGACTATGGTGGGGAAAAGCTGAGCTATGCCCACCAATGGGAGGAAACAGGATTAAGCCAATTACAGTCCCAATATAAGAGCCACGTTATTTATGATGCTGCCCCAGGTGGTAAAGATGTAGTGGTGCTTATTGATATGACTACAGAGAAGAACTTGAAAATAGCGGCAGACCTTATCTATCAGTTTAAGCCTGATGGTTCCTTGCAAATGACTATCACCCTCTCTCCATCAGATGTATTAGCCGTTCTGCCGAGAGCGGGCGTTACATTAACATTACCTACATCCTTTCAAAAAGTGGCTTATTATGGTCGTGGGCCGTTTGAAAATTATCCTGATCGAAAAGTTGCCGCACATGTTGGCAGATACCAGACCAATGTTTCTGATATGTGGGTGCCTTATGAGAAACCCCAAGCCAATGGCAACAGAGAAGACGTACGGTTGGTAGAACTTTCCAATCCAGGGGGTCAAAAGATCCGGATCATTGGGTTACCGACATTTGGTTTTTCTACATCCGCTTATGACCCAATACAAGTGGCTGCATCACAACATCAATATCAGCTGAAAAAACAGCCTTATATAAGGGTAAATATTGACGGACGCATGATGGGTGTGGGAGGTAATACGTCCTGGACTCCGGAAACACTTGAGCCCTACTTGATCTACCCCGGTCAAATCACCTATTCCTTTGCTATCAAACTCATGAACGAATGATGAAATATTTTACTAAAAACGGCACACAACTAATCGTATTAATAGGCTGTATAGTAGTTCTATTGATTAAAGAAGCCTCGGGTCAGGTTATTGTTAATTCCGATATGACAACCACAGTAGCGACAGCGTTGCCAGAGCACTATGGAATTAATTTTCAGCGCGGTATGGCCGGTTTTGTAGCGGAAGATCCCGCCTATCAGGCGCGTGTTAATGAACTGGGTGCCAAGATTGTTAGATATCACGCTGCCGAGCAGATTATTGACGGTAATTCAAAATCATGGGTAGATTACACCAATAGAAAATGGGATAGTACCAGAGTAGCAAGAGTTTTGAACCAAAAGCCCATAGGAGCTACCGTATTGATTACAATTACCGGTTGGCCCACATGGATGCGAGACCCTGCAGATAGCAGAAGACTTCATCCGGATAGCCTTCAGGTATATGCCGACTTTTGCGGAGAACTGGTAGATCTGGTCAATAATAAACTTGGACAGGGTATAGTTTACTGGGAACCCTTTAATGAAAAAGACCGCGCAGGGTATGACGGCCCCAGTGATATGGTAGATCTTGCCAATATTTATAAAGCATGCCGGTTGTCTATGTTGCAAGCTGATCCTACCATTAAAATGGTGGCTGCTGCATTCAGAGAACCTTTTCAAACCAATATCGATAACTTTCTCGCCGAGTTAAGCCCTGGGGAAATGGATGTGTTTTCCTTCCACCAGTATGGTGGAGGCAGCGAAACGGATACAACAGCCGTTTACAATCGTGCAGACAACTTCGTTGGCGGGGTATCTTCGGCAAGAAGTAAACTTAACAACGCAGGCTTTACCAATATACCGATCTGGATGAATGAGTGGAATATTTATCTAACCTTCAGTGCAGATCAGACACTACGGTTCATGCGTAGTGAAATAGGGGGTGTTTTTGATGCGCTAGCTTATAAATATACGATTGAAGCCGGCCAGGTAGATGCGATGTTTTCATGGAATGCAGCCGATGGTACCTACGGTAAGATTCGGGATAATTTTTCCCGCCTCAATCCTGCCGGGCATATCATGAGCCTCTATAATAAATATGGCGTTGGAGAAGTAAAAGCCTCTACTACTACCGATGATACCAAAGTGCTAGGCTACACGGTGCAACAACCTTCGGGGGAAGCGATGTTTTCCCTGATCAATCGTAGTGAAACCGCACAAAATGTCAATTTTATTGCAGGGGGATGGGAGCCTGCTAATCCGAGTGTAATAAAGCATACTATTAATAAATCAGGACTAACCGTTGATACGGTTCAGTGGTCTGCGGTTACACAAAGCCCTGTTTCAATGGGCACCAATGAAGTGGTAATTATCAGCACGCAAAGTGGTGGATCTATTACTAATCAGCTGCCCGTAGCTGACGCTGGCATCAATCAGATTCTGTCGGTTCCCTATGATTCTACTACACTTAAAGGTAGTGGCCAGGATAACGATGGTACGATTGTATCATACAGCTGGGCACAAACTGGGGGGCCTTCGCTAACACTCGCCAATACCAACAATTCCACTTTGCAGGTAGATGGTCTTTTACCCGATCAGATCTATCGTTTTCAACTCACGATAACAGATAATGAAGGGGGCATAGGCATTGATGATATTGAAATTTACACCTACAGCTTTCTTCCAAATACCTTTATTAATAGCACTTCAGTGGAGGATAATTTTTCAGGTACTACCATCAGCAATGAAGCCATCACCATTAGAAAGGATGGCCGCGCTTCGCATGTTCAGAATGATGAACTTACTATTTCTTTAAACGAACTAAGGCAATTCGAAAAACTTTACCGGCTTACCATAAATAACCAAGCGGGCCTGGATTTAACAAATAATGCAAACGTAGATTTCAAAATGAGCAGTAATGTACCCATTACGTTGAGGATCAAGTTGTTTGATGCTAATAATCAGCAGATTGATAATGGCTCATACACCGCCTTTGTGCCAGGTGATAATACCTATAATCGATATCAATATGATTTTTCCCCTGTATTAGCAGGTATTGATGGTACCAAAGTAAATGAGATTCAACTCATGCAGATCAGCTCCGCTAATACTACGGGTACTATTCTTTTGGATGATTTTAGGGTTGGGAATGTAGATACTACCGGGCTGGGCAGCCCGCCTACCTTGGTGGTAGAAGCCGATCGTGTATATACCATCCCTAGGGATACGATAACCATAAGAAGTGAAAGCAATGATGTAGACGGAACAATAATAGCATATGCATGGGAGAAGATTAGCGGCCCGAGTATGACTACTATTGTAGATGAGACAGATCCTACACTGACGCTCGTCAATACCGCCGAAGGGGACTATATTTTTAAACTTACGGTGACCGATAATGATGGATTTACAGCCTCTGACCAAGTGGCTATTCGCCTGGTGAATAATAATGGATCTATGTTCACCTCTTTTAATTTCCTGGTCAATGAATACTTTGGAAATGTCGTGTCTGATGCTGTCCAAAACACCGGGGCTAACTTGCCGATAACAAGGGTACAATCTGATGGGCTGCTATCCTTAACTTTCACGGGCCTTGATCAATTTGAAAAGCCCTACCTTTTTAATCTTAAAGATGGATATACCATTGACCTTTCTGAAAACAGTATTTTTGAACTTATTGCCAAAAGTGATGTTGCCGTTAGGTTGCGTGTCAAACTGATTGATGAGGATGGTCAGCAAGTGGATAATTTCTACTTTGATTTTGACCTTCCCGGAGATAGTACCTTTCGCTCCTTTACAAAAGACTTTTCTGGCAAATTTGGCAATGTAGACCCTAAACGAATAAAAGGTTTAGAGTTAATGTCTGTCACTAACAATTCACTTAGTGGCACTATCGTGCTTGATGAGCTACGTCTTGGAGCGGTGGAAGATATTGTAGTTCCTCCTACCGTAGTTCTTGATATGGATCGCGTATTTACCCTTCCCGTTGACACGATTTCACTTGCCAGCGAAAGTAAGGACCTCGATGGACCCATAGTGTCTTACTCATGGGAAAAGGTCTCAGGGCCATCTGCCACACTAGTGGGAGCCACCGAACCTCTACTCAATATCATAAATATGATGAGCGGAGATTATACTTTTCAACTCACCGTTACCGATCAGGATAGTCTTACCGCTACCGATCAAATCAATATCAGGGTATCTCAAAATAATGGCGCGGTAAAAACCGTTTCAGACTTTCTTTCCAATGATTTCAGTGGAACAGTGATCAGCGACTCCGTACAGACCACCTCTGCCAATCTACCCTTAACACGTATTCAGGATAACGGGGAGCTTTCGATATCATTTGACGGGTTAGATCAATTTGAAAAGCCCTATATTTTAACGATCCGGGATGGTTATTCTCTGGATCTGTCACAGAATAGCACCCTAACCTTTAGGGCGAAAAGCGATGTAGAGATCAGGCTCAGAGCGAAACTCCTGGATCTGGAAAACCGGCAGGTGGATAATTTTGCATTTGACATCGTCATTGCCGGAGACAATACGTTCAGAACCTACACAAAAGATTTTGCAGGTAGGTTTGGCAATGTAGATCCTGCCACAATTAAAACACTTGAGCTAATGTCTTCGAGGTCCGGGCCTTTTACCGGTACATTAGTGTTAGATAATTTAAACCTTGGTAATAAACCTCCGGTTCTGGTTACTGGCTTAGCGGTACTACAGGATAGCCTTGAGCTATTGCCTGGCAGTAGCTTTCAGCTTCAGGCGGATATAGCTCCTGACAATGCTGATGAACCAGGAATTATCTGGTCCTCTTCGGATGAACGAGTAGCTACGGTCAGTGCCTCAGGGCTGGTAACCACTCTTTTGGAAGGCAGTGTAATCATTACCGCTACAACAGTAGATGGAGGGTTTAAGGATACTGTTTCCGTAACCGTGGATGACCCTAATCTTAATACTTCTATTATTACTCCTGTTGAAGATGCTTACGTAAGAGGGGGCGCTAATGCGTCAAACAATTATAATACCGCTATCCTACGAGCTAAAGACTCAGACCCGGACTTTGACCGAATCAGCCTGTTGAAGTTTGTTGCTACCGATATTCAAAACCTTGTAGAAGCCAGGTTACGCGTTTACCTCACTCAAACCCAGTCCAATAGTGCCGCATCTACGGCTGTCTTTGAAATTACGGATAACAACTGGAGAGAAGAGACCGTAACCTGGAGCGATGGCATTCAAAATGCAACAGGGGCGCTGCTCGATGTAGCTACTGTACAACAAACTGACATTTATTACGAATATGATGTCACCGAATACCTGATCAATGCAGGTAGGGATACCCTTTCCTTCTCGTTAGAAGATTCTCCAAGGTCTAATCTGACCATCGACTTTAGCAGCAAGGAAAATACAAATGGTAAAACTCCTGAGTTACTCATATTTACCAGTGCCACGGGCATTATTCCGGTCACTGCGCTGGCCATATCAGCAGATGAAGTTACCCTTGATAAAGGTAGTTCGGCAGTAATTGCCGCTACTGTAGGACCATCAAATGCTACAAATAAAACCTTGTCCTGGATTTCTAATGATCCTTCCATTGTATCAGTGGATTCTCTGGGACAAATCTTTGGGGTCAATCTTGGTACTACGGATGTCATTGCGATAGCAAATGGAGGGAATGTCTCTGATACGATAACAGTAACAGTTGTTCCGGCAATCCCGACTAAAACACTCACCCTTAATCCGCTGGAAGATGTTTATGTAAGAGGTGGTAATTCGACAAACATTAATTACGGGAGTGACCCTGAATTACTGGTTAAAAATGATAATTCTTTAAGTTTTAGGCGTCTTTCCTACTTGAAATTCGATATTTCGGGATTAGATACTGTCCGGAGCGCTAAACTAAGAGTACATGGCTTCATTAGTCAGCAAGGCACTACGGGCGAAGTGAGGGTATTATCCGCAGCCACAGATGATTGGTCAGAGAATACCATGACCTATACTACGAGAAGACAAGCCGGAGACGAGCTGGATGTCAGTACTATAACCACGACAGAGCAATATTACGAATGGGACGTAACGGATTTCTTGAGGGCGGAGGTATTAAACGATACATTGGCTTCCTTTATTATGATCGCTCAAACTCAAGGGCCGTTCTTTTCGTTTAAGTCCAAAGAAACCACGACACCTTTCCTTCCGGAACTCGTGGTCGTTACCAATGGTGATATCATTCCGGTTACAGGAATCAACTTACCTCAAGATTCTTTAGAATTAACCTTTGGAAATACCGATACCTTGATTCCAACCATTTTGCCAGATTCGGCAACCGATAAAAACATTTTTTGGGTGAGTAGCGACCCTTCCGTAGTAACCGTTGATCCGCTGGGAGGGATCACCGCAACTGGGGTAGGACAGGCCTACGTTACTGTGCTGACCAATGACGGAGGATACACCGATTCCGTCTACGTGACTGTTCCTGTAAGTAGCTTAATTCTGACGTCATTTTGTTCCTTTTCTCCGGACAGCCTACGCCTCTGGAGAGTGCGAAATCAGAATGCTTTCGATGTAAACTATACCTGGGAAATTTATGGAACAGGCCAAACCGGGAGTGGTGTGGCGTCATCAGGTGATTCCTTTTTTACAAGTGATACGGAAGGCAGTAATACCTTGAAACTTTATTGGTCTGATGCACTGGGCATACAAAGATCAACGGTGAAGGCCTCTATCGGAGGAACTTCTGATCCTACAGTACCACTTCTTAACAGCAGTGGCAATCCTACCAACCCAAGATTACTCTTGGATCGGGATAAGCATCGGCAGTCAGACAGTACCCACCACATTAAGCTTAGAGGCTTTAATCAAGAGGCAAGAATAGTGGTGATTAGTGAATCACCAGTTGTAGGCATACCTTCTGATGGGCTACAGTACAACTTTGATCTTCATGTTGGTTTGGGAGATACATTAGCCGCAGGTGAATATGTCGTTCAGAATAATACAAAAAGCTATAATGACTTTACCTTACAAGGACTAAAAGGCAATACCACCTACTATGTGGCGGTATTTATTTACGATAACGGCACAACCTGCGGCCCCAACTACCTGGAAACACCTCTTGCTACAGGAACATTTACTACCAAGCCTGTTTCTTCTTCAAGTGCTAGGAAATCGGAAGATTTACCTGTAGTTGAAGTTGAAGAAATAGGTAATAGCCTGTTCTTGTACCCGAATCCTGCCAAACATGAGGCCGTACTTAAAATTTCAACAGCGTCAGCGGGCCGCGCCTTGGTAAGTGTAATTTCATCTACCGGTCAAGTTAGCACCCGGGAATCCCTAACATTAGAAAAGGGCACTTCGGAGGTGCTCCTCGATTTGTCCGGGTTGAGGGCAGGAATGTATTTGGTAATCGTTGAAAGTGATAATCAAATCCATACTAAAAACTTACTTATAAGCCATTAGGCTTTGTATTCGTAAAAATCCGGACACATAAACCTAGGACTATTTAGTAAGATATTGTGACTATATGAATCGGGGCAAAGAGCAAAATAATGCAGCCGGGAACACTCCCAATACCATCCCGATTTTAAGGTATTTTGGGTGGATGGAGACGCGGCTGTTCCTACTGCATCCAACCTTTATTTTACGAATGAAGAGAGTAACGTTTTCGAATTTGATCAAATGTTAAACAAGCATAAGAAATGAGTATCCGGATTCAATTTTTAACCTTAAAAATGAGGCATAGTACGATCATCTTTTTAATGATTGGGCTCATGGCTTGTAAAGAGCAGAGGCAGTCTGCATCTGATCAGGTAGCTCTTCCTGATCTCAATTATGCTTTATTTAATAATTTGCCTGATCTGAAGTACAGTCAAAGGTTGAGTCGGACTGATACCTTTACTCATAAAGGCTTACTGAACCAGCTGATCCGAAATGCAGATAGTGCATTAGCTAAAGGAGTGCTATCCGTTGTTCAGAAAAAGCGATTCCCGCCTAGTGGTGATAAACACGATTATATGAGTGTTGGTCCTTATTGGTGGCCCAACCCTGATACCAAAGATGGGTTACCCTACATCAGGAAAGACGGGCAGGTCAACCCTGAGCGATATGACTATCCTGATGCCGAAGGCTTCAAACAGCTTAGTTACCTCAGTAGAGATTTACTGTATGCTTATTTTTTTACGGGAAAACAGGCCTATGCCGAAAAAGCTGCTGCTATGATCGATACCTGGTTCATCAACGATTCTACCCGTATGAATCCGCACCTAAAATATGCTCAGGCCATACCGGGTATCAATGAAGGCCGACCCATTGGGATCATTGATGTTAACATGATAGTGTCCCTGATAGAGGTGTTACCTATACTTAATGCTAGTAGTGCCTGGAGTCGTACACAGGAGGCTGAATTAAGAAAATGGCTATCCTCCTTCCTTTCTTGGCTCTTAGAAAGTGAATTTGGCAAAATAGAGGCTGTACATCCCAATAATCACGGCACCTGGTATGATGTCACGGTGATTAGTATCGCAAAATACCTGGGTAAAAATGAACTCGCTTATCGGTTGCTACAGGAAAGCAAGCAAAGGCGATTTGATTTGCACCTGGCCACTGATGGAAGCCAGTCGCATGAGATTGAGCGCACACGCTCATTGAACTATAGTGCTTTTAATTTGAAAGGATTAATGTATCTGGCCTTAATGGCAGAAGAGTTTGACATCAATCTATGGAATTATGAAAACAAGCACGGTGCAACAATCGAAGATGCCCTCAAGTACTTAGAGTGGTATATGAATGACCCGGAGGAGTGGCCTCACCCACAAATTGTGCCTTTTAATGATGCCAAACTCACTGAACTTTTCAAAATAGGGGCTAAGAAATACAAAATTCCCTACTTGCAAAAAGCCGGTGACTTGCTTTACAGTCGTGTAGCAGACGATAATACGTATGCTGGCCTGCTGTATGTAGACGATGCCGAACTGCTGGACATTGCCACTATTTTGGAATACACCGGTAGTAAACTCATGAAACTGCATGAATTGTCCAAAGAGAAACCGGAAATCCCTAGAAGTTATATGCCGGATGAAAAGACAATCCGCTGGCGTCCTGTGAAAGACTGGACCAGTGGCTTTTTCGCAGGAAGTCTTTGGATGCAATATGCGCTTACAGGCGAGGCTAAGTGGAAAACGGCTGCCGAATTAGAAACGTTGAAGGTCAAGGAACAACAATTTTATACCGGGTCTCATGATGTAGGCTTCCAGATCATGTGCAGCTTTGGTTCGGGACTGGCATTGGCAGATATGCCTGGTGCTGATTCTGTTATCATACGTGCCGCTCAATCATTGGCTACACGCTTTTCCCCAAAGGTGGGGGCCATCAAATCCTGGGACTGGGGCGATACGGATAGCTATCGTGTGATCATCGATAATATGATCAACCTGGAACTTCTTTTTAAAGCCACTGAGTTAAGCGGGGACTCTTCCTTTTATAAGATTGCTTCATCACATGCCGATAAAACGCTCAAAAATCATTTCCGGGAGGACAACAGTACCTACCATGTCGTAGAGTACGATACGCTTACCGGAATACCGTTAGTTAAACGTACGCATCAAGGTTTTTCTGATAGCACTACATGGTCAAGGGGGCAGGGGTGGGCGCTCTACGGATACACCATGTGCTACAGATATACATTGGATAAAAAGTATTTGAAACGTGCAAAGGAAGTGGCTTCTTTCATTTTAGACCATCCAACACTATCTGCTGATGGTATTCCATTTTGGGACTTTGATCACCCGGACATCCCCTATACGTATAAAGATGTTTCCGCTGCTGGAATCTATGCCTCAGCATTGCAAAGGCTTTCTGATCTAACCACTGATGATGCTAAAGCAGCCAGGTACCGGGCAAGTGCTGAGAGAATGATCCTATCCATGATCCGGAATTATAAGGCTGTAGAAGCTGTGCCGTTTCTGCTGGATCATTCGGTAGGTGATCTGCCACAGGCGAGTGAAGTGGATGTGCCGATCAACTATGCTGATTATTATTTTATGGAATCGCTCTATCTCTATCAGTTGACGAAATGAAACTTCCTATACCTGTAAGTAGTCTAACTTATGACAACAGCGATTATACAATCGCTGTTGTCAGCATATTAGCCATTCTTAAAAAGAACAATATTATCTTATCAAAGGCTAGCGTATTCAAACTGTTTATTACGATCATGTTTTGTCTTTCCAGTTGCGAAACAGGCGTACAGGATAAAAAATCAACGGATCTCCAAACAGGTATATGTGTCTACGGAGGCACTGCTGCGGGCGTAATGGCGTCCATTCAGGTTGCTAAAATGGGTGCTAAGGTGCTTTTGATTGCTCCCGAAAAGCACCTGGGTGGAATGAGCGTAAATGGTCTTGGAGGCAGTGATATCAACAATCATAAAGGCTTTAAAAATGATGAGGCCATAGGCGGGTTAGCGCTTGAATTTTACACACGGGTGGCTGCACATTATGGGAACACCCTGGATAGCAACTCACGTAAGGGGAGAGACATTTGGAGGTTTGAATCCAGTGTGGCCGAAAAGATCATCGGCACGATGCTAAGTGAATATGACATCAATATCCTCAAGCATGAGCGTATAATAAGCGAACCAGGGGCCGTGGCATTGGAAGGAAAAAGGATTACTAAAATTAAACTGGAGAGTGGTAAAGTAATCACCGCAAAGTACTTTATTGATGCTTCTTTGGAAGGAGACCTTCTTTACCGGGCAGGGATTAGCACCTATATCGGTAGGGAAGGTAATGATCAATACGGGGAAACCAAAAATGGGATCCGAGAGGAGAATACGTACCGGCAATTTACGGTCAGTGTTGATCCGTACATTATCCCGGGAAATGCGGAGAGTGGACTCATTCCTACCATCCAGGGTGAACCACTGGGAATACCTGGAGCAGCAGATCATCGCATACAGGCGTACTGTTTCCGGGCCTGCCTTACGAACAATGAGGAAAACCGGGTGCCTTTCATTAAGCCTGTCGGTTATGATCCGGGACAATATGAAATCTACCTAAGATACATTGAGGCGGGTGGAAACCTGTACAAGCCACGCGTAAATTTGCCCAACCGGAAAACAGACCTAGGCGCATGGCACGACCTTTCTCACAATCTTTATGGGATGAATCATGATTACCCTGGGGGAAATTATGTAGTGAGGGATAGTATTATCAAGGGTCACTTAACATTTACACAAGGGCTATTTTATTTTCTGGCAAACGATTCTCGCGTGCCAAAAGCGATAAGATCAGAATGGAGTAAATGGGGAACGACCAAGGATGAATTCGTAGATAATGACGGCTGGCCACATATATTCTACATTAGAGAAGCCCGCAGAATGGTTTCTGATTATGTGATCACAGAGCATCATACCAAGGGTGATACTGCTGTGGCCGTGATAGATCCAGTGGCTATGGCTTATTGGCCTCCGGATACGCATCATGTCCGAAGAATTGTGAAAGACGGGGTAGCATATAACGAAGGCTTCGTGTTTGGAGGAGATGACTGGGCGCCGTTCGGTATTTCGTACCAGTCATTAGTACCGAAAAAAGAAGAGTGCATTAACCTTATCACCCCCACATGTCTGTCATCGACACACGTAGCCTATGGCGCAATCCGTCTGGAATGGACGTTTATGGCATTGGGCCAAGCTGCCGGTACGGCAGCGGTGATCGCTTTTAAGGATGAAATTCCCATTCAAAATGTGCCTTACAGCTCCCTGAAGAGTAGTCTTCTTGCAGGAAATCAA
>JBCCSU010000096.1:0-16171 GCA_039199635.1 Bacteroidota bacterium
CTAATCACTGGATGTTTATTGGGAGTAATGGAGGTTTGAGTGCCGGTAGAAAAGATGCTGAAAATGCACTATTTCCCTATTACACGGACGATAAGATCATAGAGTCCTCAGAAGTAACAGGAAGCAAAACGGTTTTCCGTATTTTAACAGAGCAACAGAACCTTGTATGGGAGCCCTTTTCCGTCAGATATGCCAGCCACTATGCTTTAACTCGAAATCTATATAAAAATCGATTAGGGAATAAAGTCCTTTTTGAAGAAATCAACCATGACCTAAAACTAACGTTTAGATATCTATGGAGTTCAAGTAACCAATACGGTTTTGTTAAAAAAAGCTGTTTGGTCAACCATAGTGACGAGCAGGTACAAGTTCACCTTTTAGACGGGATTCAGAATATTATACCTTATGGAGTAGGCGGAAACCTTCAGAACCAGCGCAGTAACCTGGTGGATGCCTACAAAAGAAATGAACTTGAAACAGCATCGGGGATCGGTATTTTTGCTTTAAGTGCAATCATAGTAGACAAAGCAGAGCCTAGTGAAGCACTCAAGGCAAACATAGCCTGGTCTATTGGTCTTGAAAATTCAAAACATTTACTCTCCTCCTTACAGCTAGAAGACTTTCGAAAAGGTAACGCTTTAAAAGAGGAAACGGATATTAAAGCAGAGAGAGGTGCTTATTTTATCGCAAAGGAACTCACCTTGCCCGCCAAAAAAGAAAGAGAATGGCTGATCATTGCCAATGTAAATCAAAATGTTGCGGCAGTTACAAAATTATCCGAAGCTATTCAGCATGATCTCAGTCTAAGTGAGAAAATTGAAGAAGACATCAAACTTGGTTCCGAAAACCTGTTAAAATTAAATGCCGCTTCAGACGGACTTCAAATGTCTGAAGACGTTATTCGTGACACACGGCATTTCTCCAATTCGCTTTTTAATATCATGCGAGGAGGGATTTTTGACAAAAACTACACTTTAGAAAAACAGGATTTTCTTAATTATTTGTCAAATGCAAATAAAACGGTTCTTAAATCCTGCAAAGAAATATTAGATCAACTTCCCGCTGAGTTTACACTATCAACACTCGGGCAAATTACCAAAGCATCTGATAGTAAAACTTTTAAACGACTGAGTTTAGAGTACATGCCTCTGAAATTCAGCAGAAGACATGGCGACCCTAGCCGGCCCTGGAACCAATTTACCATCAATACGCATAACGAAGATGGTTCCAAGGTACTAGATTATGAAGGTAACTGGAGAGATATCTTTCAGAACTGGGAAGCTCTGGCGCACTCATACCCTGAGTTTATAGAAGGTATGATTTTTCGATTTCTTAACGCTTCCACTTTTGATGGCTATAACCCTTACCGCATCACTAAAAATGGAATCGATTGGGAACGTATAGAACCGGATGATCCCTGGTCTTATATCGGCTACTGGGGGGATCATCAGATTATCTATCTTCAAAAGTTTTTGGAGTTTTCTGAAAGCCATTATCCTGGCAAACTCAATCATTACTTCAATGAAGATCTTTTTGTTTATGCCAATGTACCCTATAAAATACGATCGTATCTTGAAATTTTAAATAACCCAAAGGATACTATAGACTTCGATCATGATGTTGATGAGCAGATCACCAAAAAATGGTCTGAATTAGGTGCTGACAGCGCACTGCTTACGGATAAAAACGGGAATGTAGTCCAGGTAAACCTGGTTGAGAAGCTGCTAGCCAGTCTTTTGGCTAAAATGTCAAATTTTATTCCGGAGGCCGGTATTTGGATGAACACTCAACGCCCGGAATGGAATGATGCTAATAACGCACTAGTGGGTAATGGGGTATCAATGGTTACCCTCTATTATATGATCCGTTTTTTGAAATTTTTTAATGGCCTACTGAATAAGCTAGGTACGGGATCAGTAGCTGTTTCTCAGGAGTTGCATAAATTATTAAAATCCATTTATAACGTACTTAAAGACCACCTCAGCTTATTAGACACTACACTGGATGATACAGCCAGAAAGTCAATACTGGACGGATTAGGTCAGGCCGCTAGCGACTATCGTATGCAGATCTACGAAAACTCTTTTAATGGCTCAAAAGAAGAGCTATCCTTAGCGTATCTTGTAGATTTTACTGAGCTATGCCTGAAGTATCTTAATCACTCCTTAAAGGCGAATAAAAGACACGATAATCTATTCCACGCTTATAATCTTATGACTGCTACTAATGATAAAGTATTAGTCTCTTACTTAGACGAAATGTTGGAAGGCCAGGTAGCTGTATTGAGCAGTGGTAGCTTATCATCTGATGAGGCATTGGAAGTTTTAGATGCGCTAAAAGCCAGCCGACTTTTTAGAGATGATCAGTATAGCTATATGCTGTATCCCGATAAAGAGTTACCAGGTTTTTTAGAGAAAAATAACATCCCTGAAAAAGCAGTAAAGTCTTCCAATCTGCTATCAGCACTGGTCACTGATAATAATCCGCACATCCTAAATAAAGACGTGAAAGGAGTGTATCATTTTAACGGTAACCTTAAAAATGCCAATGACCTAGAGCAGGCTTTAAATGAGCTAGACAGCAATAAATATGGCGACTTAGTTTCTTTAGAAAAACGGCAAATATTAGCTGTATTTGAAGGCGTTTTTAACCATAAGGCTTTCACCGGAAGATCAGGTACATTTTTCGGTTATGAAGGACTGGGCTCCATTTACTGGCATATGGTTTCCAAATTATCACTCGCCGTTCAAGAATGCTGCCTTAAGGCTATCCAGGAAGAGGCCGGCAGCGAAGTCATAGGTCGATTATTAGAACATTATTATGAAATTAATGAGGGTATAGGGGCTCATAAACCGCCTACGCTCTATGGTGCTTTTCCTACGGATCCTTACTCACACACGCCTAAAGGAAAAGGAGCACAACAGCCAGGAATGACCGGGCAGGTCAAGGAAGATATTCTATGCCGATTTGGAGAGTTAGGAATTACTAATCAAGCTGGTAAAATAGGCTTTAAGCCGTATATGTTAAGAAAAGACGAATTCCTCAAACAGAATAGCACATTCACCTATTTTGATGTTAGTGGCGAATCAAAAGAACTGGAATTACCCAGTGCATCATTAAGTTTTACCTATTGCCAGGTACCGGTAATCTACAGACTTTCTACGACTAGTGGTATAACCATTACCCATGAAAATGGCAAAGAGATATACTTTAAAGGGCTTGAACTTGATGATTCTAGTAGTACCCATATTTATAATCGTAGTGGTGAAATAATAAAAATAACGGTGGATGTTGAACCAAGTATGCTTAAGTGATTTACGTCAATCCAAAATATTATGTGGCCTTGGCAGCAAGTACCACTATTTACTTTTCATGCACACCTGAAAAAATGAATACGGAAACTGCCGATCAGGTCATAGAACAAAAAATCGATTCACTTCTGGATTTGATGACGATTGAGGAAAAAATCGGTCAAATGACACAGGTGCGGCACTTTGATGATATAGAGGCAGGGGATGTACAATCGCGGTTCATTGGGTCCGTCATCCATACAGAAGGCCCCTTACCAGGTAAAACTGCTAAAGAATGGCAGGCAAAATTTACAGACTTACAAAAGGAAGCACTTTCCACACGTCTGGGTATACCTTTACTGTTTGGAGTTGATGCCGTACATGGACAGAATACGTTCGAAGGCGCTACTATTTTCCCTCATAATATAGGATTAGGGGCTACCCGAAATACGGATCTAGTGGAAAGAGCCGCCGCGATAACGGCTGTAGAGGCACAAGCCACCGGATTTACCTGGGTTTTTTCTCCCTGCATAGCGATCCCCTATAATGAAAAATGGGGACGAGTTTATGAAGCCTTTTCTGAAAATACTCAGCTTACAGCGCAATTAGCTGCAGCCTCAGTCAGAGGTCACCAAGAAAACCTGGCTGATGGTAGAACAGTAATGGCTACAGCTAAGCATTTTATTGGTGACGGTTCCACCGATTATGGAGTAGAAGGAGGAAATACCTCAGTAAGCCGAGAAGAAGTTATAGAACGTCTGCTTCCGCCCTACCAAACGGCCGTTGAAGCAGGTATAGGTGCTGTAATGGCTTCTTTCAATACGCTGGACGGCCTATCAATGCATGCGCATAAAGAGCTAATCACAGATGTATTAAAAGATTCACTACACTTTGATGGAATTATGGTCTCGGACTGGAAAGGTTACTCCAGATTTGGTGAAACAGCTATTATTAACGCAGGTATAGATATGGTAATGGCTGTAGATGGTGATTTAGAAGACTTTCAATCCGGATTAAAAAGTGCTGTATCCCATAGCACAGTATCCGTAGAAAGAATTAATGACGCTGTCCGCAGAATACTTCGACAAAAGTTTAGACTAGGACTTTTTGAAAGACCTTTTCCGGATTCTACGCTTATTGCAAAAATAGGTATACAAGAACATCGATCTGTAGCACGTCAGGCTGTTCGCGAATCCTTGGTTTTATTGAAGAACGACCATAATGCGCTGCCCTTAGCTAAAGATGCTAAAATAGTAGTGGTAGGTGAAGCTGCACATAATGCCGGACTGCAATCCGGCGGTTGGACCATTCACTGGCAGGGAACTACTGAACCTTATAAGGGAGCTACTACTCTACTTGATGGAATTAGATCTATCAGTAAAGGAGAAGTACTTTATGATGTTGATGGTACCAGAGATTACGATGGAGATGTGGCTATTGTAGTGGTGGGCGAAACTCCTTACGCGGAATTTTTCGGTGATATAGGTGGTGAAATGGATGCCTATGAGCATACACTAACCCCGGAGCATCAAAAGTACATAGAAACCTATGCAGAGAAAGGAATGAAAATAATAGTCCTCCTGATTTCTGGCAGGCCCTTAGTCACCACGCGTCAACTTGAACAATCAGATGCCTTTGTAGCAGCTTGGTTACCAGGCTCCGAAGGAAATGGAGTGGCCGAGGTGCTTTTTGGTAATTATGATTTTAAAGGAAAATTACCTCATTCTTGGCCAAAATCAATTGAAGATTACCAAGGAAAATATGGCCCTAATTTTTGGGATAATTCCATCGAAGCACTCTATCCGTATGGTTATGGGCTGAGTTATAAGACAAACGATGATAGATAAAATGAAAATGCATTAAAATATGATCTTATGAAAAACACAGGGAAAATAATGTTTATGTTGCTGATTATAGGAAGTGTATTTTCATGCAATCAAAAAAGCACTGATACCGAAGAAAACCAAGAAAGCAAAGAAAAAGAAGTGACAGCAAAAGATATTTTAGGAAACCCGGAATACCTGGCCATTTCATACGGTGGCTATCGAGAAAAAACCAGGGATGCTCAACCGTCAGTTGAACAATTAAAAGAGGACATGAAGATCTTATCCGCGATGGGGATTAAGGTATTAAGAACATATAACGTTCAGCTTCCTCACGCCACCAATTTATTAAAAGCCATTCGAGCATTGAAAGAAGAAAATCCTGCCTTTGAAATGTATGTTATGCTCGGTGCTTGGATAGACTGTAAAAACGCCTGGACTGATCAAGCGCCGGATCATAACGTAGAAAGTGAGCAAAATGAAGGCGAAATAGCGCGTGCAGTAGCCATTGTGAATGAATATTCAGACATAGTGAAGATAATAGCTGTTGGGAATGAAGCTATGGTAAAATGGGCGGAAAGCTATTATGTACAACCGGATGTAATTCTAAAGTGGGTAACTCATCTGCAGAATCTCAAAACTGAAAGCAAATTACCCAAAGACCTTTGGATCACCAGCTCCGATGACTTTTCCTCATGGGGAGGTGGCGATTCATTGTATCATACTGAAGCATTAGCACAATTGGTAAAGGCCGTAGATTATATTTCTATGCATACCTACGCTTATCACAACTCACATTACAATCCGGCATTTTGGAAAGTACCTGCAGATGAAATCGAGCTTTCAGAAATGGAGAAAGTGGAATCAGCCATGTTAAGAGCTAAAAAATTTGCTCAAGATCAATATGATTCTGTTAAAAGCTATGTCAAAAGTATCGGTGTAGATAAGCCTATTCATATCGGAGAGACCGGATGGGCAACAGTTTCTGACGGTCACTATGGTTCTGAGGGGTCAAAAGCCACAGATGAATATAAACAAGGGTTGTATTATAAGCACTTGCGTGAATGGACTAATGAAGCCGGCATATCTTGCTTTTACTTTGAAGCTTTTGATGAGCAATGGAAAGATGCCGGTAACCCTAATGGATCAGAAAACCATTTTGGACTATTCACTCTTGATGGACAAGCCAAGTATCCTGTATGGGATTTAGTAGATCAAGGCATTTTTGACGGGTTAACCCGGGATGGACATAAAATAGTCAAAACATACAATGGTGATCTTGAGGCCCTTACTGCCGAAGTATTAGCGCCACCAGCTGCCGAAATGAGCCCACAACATTAATTTCTATGAGAAAGCTTTACCCTTTTATGATTGCTATGGTAGTATTAAATGCTTGTGAACCGGCAGTGAAAGAATTAAAACTAAATGTGTTTGAAACCTCCGCCGGTGGTAACAAGCTAAGTGAAATAAAAGAATTTAACGTTACCGATAAAGGAACCAACATAAGGTTACTACCTGAACAAGAATACCAGACGATAACTGGATTTGGAGGATCTTTTACGGAATCGTCAGCCTACTTGCTGAATCAATTAGGTCCTGAAAATCAAGAAAAAATATTGGAAGCCTATTTTGGAGAAAGTGGAGCAAAGTATTCGCTGACCAGAACACATATAAATTCAAGTGATTTTTCTCTAAATAACTATTCATACGCTCCGGTAGAGGGTGATATTAAACTAGACAGTTTTTCCATTGCTGAAGATAGGGATGACATTATCCCTATGATCAAAGGAGCTATGGCTAAGTCAAAAGACGGCTTTAAGATCATAAGCTCACCTTGGACGGCACCCCAATGGATGAAAGATAACAAAAGCTATGTAGGCGGTAAGCTATTACCCGAGTATTACGATACATGGGCGCTTTTCTTCAGCAAATACATTGACGCTTACAAATATGAAGGTATAGATATCTGGGGGATAACTGTTGAAAATGAGCCTTTGGGGAATGGTAACAATTGGGAAAGTATGCACTACACCGCAGAAGAGATGACCCGTTTCGTTCAAAACCATCTAGGGCCAAAATTGGCAGCCGATGGCAAAGGCGATGTTAAAATACTAGGATATGATCAAAACCGGGAACATTTGAAAGAGTGGGTTGATGCGATGTATAAAAATGATAGCACCTCAAAATATTTCGATGGCACAGCTATTCATTGGTATGCGAGTACCTATGAAGTTTTTCCTGATGCTTTACAATACGCACATCAAAAATCACCTGGTAAACATCTCATTCAAACAGAAGCCTGTGTAGATGCCGAAGTTCCTAAATGGCAGGATGACCAGTGGTATTGGTCTAAAGAAGCTACCGACTGGGGCTGGGACTGGGCTCCAGAAGAAGAAAAGCCACTGCACCCTAAATATGTACCGGTCTACCGTTACGCTCGCGATATTATAGGATGCCTAAATAACTGGGTTGATGGTTGGGTAGATTGGAATATGGTGCTTGACCGAAATGGTGGGCCTAACTGGTTTAAAAACTGGTGTGTTGCTCCTGTAATAGTAGACCCGAAACAAGACTTAGTATACTTCACTCCTTTGTATTATACCATGAGTCACTTTAGCAGATTTATCAGACCGGGTGCAATACGTATAGGCCTGGAACACTCTGATACCAAGCTTCAAACTACAGCAGCTAAGAATCCTGATGGTACCATTGCCGTTGTGGTTTTTAACCCCACAGAAGAAAGAAAAAATTACACGTTGGCCTTAGCTGATAATGAAACTACTATCAGCATTGACTCAAAGGCCATTCAAACAATAATTATATCCCTATAACTATGTCAGATCAAGCAACAGCAGCAGAAAACAGAGTACCTCTTTTACAGAAAGCGGCTTTCGGATCAGGCCATCTTGTGAATAACTTAATGCCAGGAGCACTGGCGATATTTATGTTTTTTCTCCTGACCGCTTTTGGTATGGATCCATTTTTGGCAGGATTACTTGGTGGTTTACCCAGAATAGTAGATGCCCTTTCTGACCCTATCATGGGGTATATATCAGACAATACGAACACCCGCTGGGGCCGAAGAAGACCCTTCATATTTATTGGGGCTATTCTCACCGGACTCCTATTCATTTTACTTTGGCAGATGGATGAGAACAATTCTCAGGATTATAACTTTTGGTACTTCTTGATCATTTCAGCGGTATTTATTCTCGCCAATACCTGCTTCTCCACCCCGCTCATCGGACTGGGGTATGAGATGACATCAGATTATAATGAACGTACGAGATTAATGGGATTAGCCAATATTGTGGGTCAGGTAGCCTGGATGGTAGTTCCCTGGTTCTGGGTTTTAATTGCAGATGAAAATCTGTTTGCCACGCAGGCCGAAGGAGTTAGAAAACTCTCAATAATAGTCGGTTTAATTGCTATTGTTTTTGGGGTCTTACCGGCAATTCTTTGCAGAGGTATTGATTCAAGTAAAATCGAGAACCGCCAAGAGATATCATTGGGTCAAATGGCCAATATTTTTAAGAAATTATTCATAGGAATTATGGAAGTGTTCAGGCACAAGCCATTTTTAAAACTATGCGGTGCTACTTTCCTAGTCTTTAACGGATTTCAAATTGTAGCCTCTTTTAGTTTTTTCATAATTCTATTTTATCTATTTAACGGTGACTATGCTGCAGCAGGCACGTGGCCGGCCTGGTTTTCCACCATTCTAGCAGTCATTACGGCTTTTATGGTTATTCCAATTGTATCCTGGATGGCCAACAAATGGGGAAAGAAAAATGCTTTTATCATTTCCACCGCCATTTCCATAGTTGGTTACGGGTTAAAATGGTGGGGTTTCAATCCGGAGAATCCTTTACTCATGTTTTTCCCACTTCCCCTTATGGCCTTTGGTTTAGGTTGCTTATTCACATTGATGATGAGTATGACCGCAGACGTATGTGATTTGGACGAATTGGAAAATGGCATGCCGCGGAAAGAAGGTACGTTTGGAGCTATTTATTGGTGGACAGTAAAATTAGGACAAGCTTTAGCGCTGATCGTGGGTGGAGCGGTACTGCAATGGGTAGGTTTTGATGGTAACGCTGCCTCCCAAACACCAGAAACCCTAAATAAATTAAGGCTCGCTGATATCATAATTCCAGCTTTTACTGCTAGTTTGGCGATTTTAGTTATGTGGAGCTATAGCCTTTCAGAAGAAAAGGCAAGAAAAATAAAAGCGGAATTGGAGTCCAAAAGAGGTGTATTGTAATCATACTTAAAAAAAGAAAAAAATGTCAGCAAAACTATTAATTATTGTCGTTGGGGTTGTTCTTATAGGAGTGTCAGTACTAAGCAGTCTCAGTAAAAACGATTCTGGTAAACTCATCAAGGCTAAACTAGGTATCCCCTTAGGGATACTCGGGGTTTTGATGGTCATTTTTGGGAGTTATACTTCCGATGTGCTATATGTAAGCAGCCATATGGAACAAATTTCACAAGGGAATAAACTAAAGATTGAAGGGCCTGTAACTTCTGTTAAAGTGACTTCTCCTCTGAATTTAGACTCCGTTAATTGTAGAATTCTGTCAATGGGTGTTTATCCTGAAGGCCATGAAAAAGATATCTGGGTGTTACTGAAGCCTTCTGATAATAGATATTATCCGCAGTCGGATCATACCAATACTTCATACAAGTTAGACGGAGAATGGCAAGTAGTTACCCGCTTTGGCGGAGATCATGGAGAAAAATATGAACTCATAGTGTACGAAACTGATGCAGATGCTTCTAGTTTCTTTAGTACTACGATAGAAGACTGGAATAAGCAAAAGTCTTATCCTGGTCTGGAACAAGATGAGATACCGGCAGGTGCAGCAGAAGTTGATAGAGTAGGTGTATACTTAAGGAAAAACTGTAGAGGTGTATTTTAATCATGTCTATCCTAAAAAGACGCATAAGGCTATGCTTCTAATGATGCGACCCCTAAAATGAAAGTCTTTTTTGTAAAAAACTTATCAAATACTGTTAACAGCAATAAAAAACTGTTGATGAAATAGATCAGCATCTTCGCTAAGTAAGAATAACTAAAATGTACACAGCACAAAACACGTATTATGTCATATAGAAACGGAAAATTCATGGCCTTAGCTGGCGTGGATTATGAAGGTAAGACCACAGAAGAACTAAAGGCGTTATTCAGACGAGTACTGGATAACGGTATGCACGGAATAGGCTTCAGTCCTTACGTAGAAGGGCAGGAACCTGGTGATCAAATAACCGAAGAACAAATCCGCAGACGGATGGAAATCATAAAGCCCCATACAAAGTGGATACGTTCATTTTCATGCACCGATGGTAATGAGCTTATACCTAAAATTGCCAAAGAGTATGGTATTCATACGTTAGTAGGTGCGTGGCTGGGCGATGATGACGAAATCAATCATAAAGAAGTTGAAAATTTGATCAAGGTTACTGAAGCTGGCTATGTTGACATTGCCGCAGTGGGCAATGAAGTAATGTATCGCGGAGATCTGACAGAAGAAGAACTGCTTGCCTATATCTATAAAGTGAAAGAAGCTATTCCTGGTACACAGGTTGGATATGTAGATGCATACTACGAATTTGCCCACCGACCTCAAATTACAGAAGCTTGTGATGTTGTATTAGCTAACTGTTATCCCTATTGGGAAGGATGCCATTGTGATTACTCTTTATTGTACATGAAAGATATGTTTAATAAAGCAGTGCAGGCCGGCAACGGTAAAAAAGTCATAATATCGGAAACTGGTTGGCCTAGTCAGGGAACTAGTCTTCATGGAGCAGAACCGTCTGATGAAAATTTCATGAAATACTTCATCAATACACAGAAATGGTCAGAGGAAGAAAATATTGAAATATTCTATTTCTCTTCATTTGATGAGTCTTGGAAAGTAGGCGCAGAAGGAGACGTAGGTGCCTACTGGGGCATATGGGATAAAGATGAAAAATTAAAATACTAAAACCTTACGTCAATTCTTTAAGCCACTTAAAGCCTTATACTATATTGTGTGAGGCTTTCTTATATACCATCGTACATTTTTCACAAGCTCTGTTTCAAATACAGAAACTTAGTACCTAGACTGAATAACCTTCGGGAACCGATTCATGTAATCAACCAAAGAAAAAAATCAATTCATGCTATATCATCACTTGCTCAAAAGAAATGAGCATAAAAAAAGGGAAACAAACCTTGCTTCCCTTCCTCAGATTAACCAATAACTTAAAATTCCCAAAGATTATGTTCTTTTTCCATTAACTGCATTTCCCACCATTCAGAAGCCATTACTGCTTCCATGCGGTTCTTATACATATCAACGATTGGATCATTATCAGGATTTTCGAATTTGAAAAGTGAAGACCTGAAAAGTCTAAGATCAAAAGCATCCGCGAAGTTTTTATTTTCTGCACTATTATACCTGTTCACCCATATTGCCTTTTCCGGATTCTCTTTAAAAAGTTTATGAAGGTCTTTGTACTTAAAGACTGCCAACGGCAATTCAACCTGGTCTAAAGTTTCAGAACCTGGAATCAACAGCTGGATGGATTGGACTTTATGGTATAGCCGCGATCTTCTTTTATCAAAGATTACATCTTCCATAAGCCTAAACTTACTGATTTGCCGTGGTAAGAATAATACCGCATCTCCTACTCCTGGAGTTTCTTCCCAGTCATCCGGAGCATCTGAGGGTACCGAAGTGATCTCGTCGAATATAGCTGTATAAACTACGCCATTATACTTCACCTGATCTCCTTCATAGTATTCAATACCGGCATCCCACTGCTCTATTTCCAACCCTTCCTGATAGACAAGCTTATTCAAAAACTCATCTTTGGACATCTTTGTGGTTAAAGAATCATTGACATAAATGTCTGATAATTCACCGGAATTAACCGCATCAAGTATAAAGCCCGTTATCTCACCACCACGAGCAAAGAAACCCTTGTTCTGCTTCTCTTTTAAGTCTACCGTACGCCAAACTCGTCTTTTGAACAAGTGCTCATAACGCGGTATAGGCTCTATGGAATTTGGATTGTACTGCTCTAGTTCACTTAACTGACCGTAAGAAACCGGAGCCATGAATATTCCTAATAAGACAACTAATACAAATTTCTTAACCACTGTCATTCTTCTTAATTAATTGGAATCGAGTAGATCTCCGTAGCTGGTCTTGCTCTTTCAGAACCGCCTTGGCTCGGTCGTCTATTTACACGTTCAACTTTTACAATAAGATTATCGCCTTTCCTGTAAGAACTTCTCCAAGATCTTAAATCGATGTTCTCCGAAGTGAAGTTACCTGCTTTAATCTGTCTTCCAGCTCGTGCTAACTTAACACTCACTTTCTGAACTCGATAACGCGCATCCTTAGGAACCTCCCTTTTGAAGTTTTCATCGGCCTTCGCACTGACTTTTAACGTTGTTAATGAAGCTGCTGCAACACCTTTCTCAAAGTTGACTGCTTTTCCTCTAGCTGCTATTTCAATGGTTGGAGGTGGAACTTTCTTCACATCAAAAGTTTCAGTACCTAAAACACTTCCTGAGTTTGATACCGTTAGTTTTACTTTACTTCTACCTTTAGGAACAACGGTTACTGCTCCCGTTTTATTGCCCTTTACGACAGAAGCTTCTTTAGAAGAGAAACTCGGATTATACGCCGTTCCTAATGCAGGTACCTGAATATCCAATTCATTAGAACAATTCATGTAAAGCGCAGATAGTGCTGCTGATCTTACCTGAATCACAGGTTTTACCACAAAATAATCATGCTTTATCTTATACGTAGAATCATTTAACTCGATTTCCGCTTCAAAACTAGCCGGAGCGGTTAATGTTTTCGGATCGAACTTTGAAGCTCTTGCAGTAAATTCAATCTTACCATATTTGATACCGTTAGGTGTTGTTTCAGAAGGTGCTGCTTTACCGTTATACATAAAAACAGGATTTGACCCTGAAGCAGCCGCAGTTATAAACAATTGAGCTTCGAATTTACCCCCTGACGCAACGGTATTGGATACGGGACGCACTAACGGTACTACCTTATCAAAATCTATATCCTTCGCTCCTACTTCATTTGCTAATGCATCCAAAGCCAAAGCCTCATAATTTAAAACCTCTGTTTCCATATGACTTATGGTAGCCATACCAGCGGCTGTAGGTGTATTACCAAAATAATACTCCTCGAAGCTTTTATTTTTTTGATCAGGGTCATCCTTAGCTATATCTATATCTTTGGCATCTTTAGCTAGTGGCTCGAAGTCTCTTCCGCTAACTGAATTTAGCATAGCCACGTAATCATTTAGCTTTTTCTTTAGCTCTTTACCGTTTGGTTCTTGTATCATATAGTTACCAACGATATCATAATCTTTGGCACCAACCAACTGACCATTTTCGTCATAGCCACCTGTGATATCTGCCATAGTTTCTCGAGTATCCCCCAAGTATGTCATTAACTCCTGAGTGGATTGTCTAACCTCTTTAGCTTTATTTAGAGCTTTAACATCAGCATCTCGTTTTCCTTTTTTAGTGACTTCAGCATCAATTTTTGCAAGGATCTTACCGTTCTGCTCTTCTACTTCCCGTGCTTGCCTGTTTAATGCTTTATCAATAAAAACAAACTTTTCTAGTACCGCATTACTCACCTGAAGCGCCAATAAGGCGGTGAGCACGAGGTACATCATCCCAATCATTTTCTGCCTGGGGGTTTCTTTTCCTCCTGCCATATCAGAATATTTTTATTAATGAATAAATCATAATTTTCTTTTTACCCTTGACCACCCTGGCCAGAGTTTCCACCACCTCGCATCGCTGTTAGCATATTTCCATATACATTATTCAGGGAAGTGAGGTTGCCCGTGAGTTTATCCAATTCGTTAGCAAATGTTTTGGTTTTCTCACCGGCTTTCGCCATTCCGTCTAATGCACCAGCCATATTCGTGTAAAATTTATTCATCGCTTTCACGTGGCTATCTGCATCTTTTAACTCCATTTCATATACGGCATTTAATGCACTCAAATTCTTAGTCACATTCTGTACTTGAGCGTGATATTCTTTAGAATCTTTGGTGGCATCAGCCATAGCAGTCATAGCCTGGGCGGTAGTGGCGTAAGACTTATTCATTTCCGACAATGATTTAGAGGCGGTCTTAACATTGTTTGCGTAATCGTTAGTAGCTACAGCAGCATCTGCCAGATTTGACATTTTACCAGCACTATCGGCCATATTACGCATTCCTTTTCCTAAACTTTCAATTAATTCAGGACCAATTTTAGCCTTCTCCATCATTTTGTCTAGTTCCTGACTCGCAGATGGTCCGCCTCCAGCTTTATTTGAGATACGCGGTGCCGCTACAGGACCTTCGTAATCCTCAGCTAATTGTGGGTATACTTTTGACCAATCTGGCTCTGAATGTGGCGGTTCAAAAGCACTTAAAAAGAATATAATTGCCTCGGTGGTTAAACCGATCATTAGCATTTGATTAGCACCATCCAGATGAAGAATTTTAAACATCGCTCCGATGATTACAACTGCCGCACCAATACCATACACCTTGGGCATAATGGTTCTAAACAATAGTGCCGCAAATCCGCCTTTTTTATTACTCATTGTCTTAAGCTTTTAATTTAATCTTTGTAATTCTAGTTTATTTATGGTTATTATTCAAATCTAAAACTCAGCGCCCGATGATCGACCAAGATGGGTCATAGCATTCCTAAAGCCGATATAAGCTCGTGTAGAGTCTTTGAATTCATATGTTCTAGTTCCTGTTTCTAAATAGTAAGCCACATCCTTCCAGCTACCTCCTCGAATCACTTTCTTTGGTAGAATATTTGGATCATATTTGGGGCTGTTAGGATCGGTTCTCGGATCAATAAATTGCGGGTTCAAATCCCAAACTGTTGGCACTGACACCGGGCTAAAATCATCCAATACCCATTCTGATACATTACCTGCCATATCATATAATCCGTAATCATTGGCAAAATATTGGCCTACAGGGGCACTGTACGCAAAACCATCATCGTAAAAATTACCTCTACCTGGCTTGAAGTTAGCTAACATACATCCTTTCGAGTTCCTTACATAAGGATTACCCCAAGGATATTTCGCCATATCTCTTCCACCACGTGCAGCATACTCCCACTCCGCTTCATTGGGTAATCTAAAGGAAGGCATAGGTACTTCACCTATACTACGTCTATAATCAGCCCAGTAGGATGTTCTCCACTCACTGAAATAAACAGACGCTTCCCAATTTACGCCTACCACCGGATAATCGTCATATCCAGGATGCCAGTAATAATAATCCATCACAGGATCTCCCATGTGATGAGCAAAATCCTTGACCCATACCGTAGTATCCGGGTAGAATTCTTCCATAATTCTATCTTCACCAAGAATACTTATGGAATCTTCCATCAAATGATCAATAAATTGCCTGTATTCGTTGTTGGTTATTTCAGTCTCATCCATATAAAATTGACCGATAGTAACCTGTTTGTTAAAATTGATTTGGGTGGACGCAGGATCTTCATCTGCTTGTCCCATATGAAACGTTCCCGCTGGAATAGGCACCATTCCGTAAGGTTGAACCATTGTCCAGCCTTCACGACCCGGCACACCTACTAGCTCTCCCTGGTCGCCTCCACCTCCACCACCAAGACCGAGCAGACCGCAACCACCGATCATGGCCGAAGATAATATCAACAAGCCATAAGAGAACCTTCGAATAACTTTACGCATAACACTTTTTTCTTTAATCTTTAACTCAGCTAATAAGCTAAAGCCAACAAGAATCTTCACTTTTTAAAACCCGAAATATATGAAAAAAAATCTATTTAAATTTTACTCAAAGATTTAAGTCTATTTTAGGTAAAATTATTGTCGCCCAAGTTGAGTATTTTATAGTTAAAACCAAAATAATTTCTTTTTAATATCTAAACCTAGGCGTCCGTACTACTTTTTTACCTGTACCCGGATTTACCGGCAATTGATAACTCAATATAACCTCATGAGTAGTAGGCTCTTTGGC
>JBCCSU010000097.1:0-15905 GCA_039199635.1 Bacteroidota bacterium
AACTATAGAAAAGGAAAAGCCGAGAAAAGGTTTATGTACTTTTTAGGTTCTGTAAGTCTCCCTATTACCCCCTACACTTTAAAATAGTCAGATGAGCAACTTCACTACCTTCTTCTCGAAGACCTCCGAATAATCAACTCCGTTTCCAGTGTTTTTGTAATCGGCTCAATTATTTCATCCTCCGAGGCTTCTATTTCCTTGATCAGTAAACGGGCTGCTTCCTGTCCCATCTCGAAACCCCGTTGATCGATGGTACTGAGGGTAGGCTCGGTTAACTCGGTAAAGCCCCAATTGCTGAAACCCACTACGCCAAAATCTTCGGGAATAGTAAACCCTTTTTGTTTGGCCGCTTGCATGGCGCCTATGGCAGAGATATCGTTGCTGGCAAAGACAGCGTTAGGAGGCTCCTTCAGTTCTAATAATTTCAGCGTTAATTTTTTTGCCGGTTCCACCTTATCGGCTAAGTTTTCGTATACCACGTACTCCTCACGAAAGGATAGACCACTTTCTTTGAGCGCTGCCTTGTAGCCTTCCAGACGCTGTTCGCCAATAGCTAAATTAGTGGCACCCGCTAAATGTGCAATGCGGTCAAATTTTTGATCGATCAAATGTTTAGTAGCGTCATAAGCCGCACCATAGTCATCTACAATGACTTTGCTGGTGTTGATCGCATCACAGACCCGGTCAAAGAACACCATAGGAATGCCCCTGGAATGAAGCGACTCAAAATGATCATACCGGATCGTTTCCCTGGACATCGATATCAATATGCCATCCACCCGATTATTAAAGAGCGCTTTCGTGTCCATTACTTCTTTTTCGTACGATTCATTAGATTGCGAGACAATCACGCTGTACCCGGCCCCGTAGGCAATATCTTCAATACCACTGATCACCGTGGAGAAAAACCAATGCACTACTTGGGGGATGATCACCCCTATCGTATTACTTTTACTATGCCGTAAACTGAGCGCAATGCTGTTCGGCTGGTAATTGAGCTTTTCAGCCAGTTCCGTCACCACTTTTTTGGTTTCAGGGCTAATATCCGGATGATCTTTTAGAGCGCGAGACACGGTAGAGGGTGAAATACCTAACTCTCGGGCGATGTCTTTGATGGTGACCTGACTGCTTTTCATATCCTCATTTTGTGTTAATCAAATTTACTCATTGAAACGATAGCGTCTACTGAATTAATGCTTTTTTAATTCGTGTATTAAATCGATTGTATAAACTTCCTTTTCCACTATATGCGAATGATTGGTCACACTATACTGAGCTTTATCACCTTTGATGTAATCGAGACAAAATCGCGAGGGCGGTTGAAGTGCACTAAAATAAGGACAGCACTTCACCGAGTTATATTTTGTTTAATTATTTTAAAAAATAAATAAACAAAATTAAACAGAGTGGTATGATGGCGATCATCTAGAATTCTACCTGCCCATTATGCAAACGTTTGCGGTTCCGATTTCGTGAATTTTTCCACTTAAACGCTGGTTTTCTCATAGTTCCGTCACTAACATTGATAGATTTTCAACCTTATAGATTTTACGCTTATGAAGAAAAATTACTTAGAAAGAAGTCGTCTAAGTATCTTATTCATGTTGCTTTTAGCGATTGTTTTTAGCTCATGTGAGATTGACGATTTTACGGAAGCGGTGCCTGCAGGGGAGGCGAATCCTGTTCCGGTAGCATCAATCGATCCGGTTCCGGACACGATTCCAGTTTTCCGAGAATTTACTATAACTGTTAATGCCGAGGATAATACTCCAGCCCTGAGTGCAGTTACATTGAGTTTTTTAGACTCTGCGGATAATGTGGTTTACACTGAATTGAAAAGATTGAATGGCATAGTAGATGTAGCAATTTTTGAAATAGTGGCAGACACGATACCTAGGGATCAACCTTACACTGTCCGTGCGAATGTACAAGATACAGAAGGCAGGGCAACCATACTCACAGAGACTTTTTATGGTCGTAAACCTTTTTCAGTCAATGATGAAATGTTTCTTTTAGGTTCTTTTAATGGTTTTTCAGGTTCCGATAGACAAATGTTTTTATCGGAGGATTTCACTTGGACGTTGGTCACAGATATAGATGGTGAAGATGATTTCAAATTTGTTAATACCGCTGATTTTTCGGATCTCGATTGGGGTGATGCTCAATGTGATGGTCAAGCGGAGCCAGGTACTATAGACAATAATATAGCTTGCGGATTCAGTGGTGAGAGCCTATTTACCTTTAATGATCAGACGTTAGAGTATAGTGTTATCCCTACAGATGGTTCTTTTAATTCATCCTACGAGGAACTTTTTGTTATAGGAAATTTTACGGGTTGGGGAAATGATAATGCTAATTTATCTGTTCCTATGGAGTTGGTAGCCAATAATTCTTGGGAAGCTGTAGTAGATGCTACTCAAGACATAGATGGTGCATTCAATACTCAAACGGATAATATTGAATTTAAGATATTTGGCACAGATAGTTTTGGTGAACCAGATTTTGGAGATAATGAGCAAGATGGTGTAGCCGAATCATTCGGTGGAAACATTAATCCAGGTCTTCCGGCAGGTGAATATAGAATTACGTTTAATGATGTTACTTTAGAATATACAATTAGAGGAAATTTCACATCTAATTTTGATGAAGTTTTTGTCATTGGAAATTTCACAGGCTGGGGTTCAGGAAACTCTGATTTATCAGTTCCTATGCGTTTAATCGATAATAATTCCTGGGAAGCCGATATTGATGCAACAGTAGCTGTGGACGGAACTTATGATCCTGCTACGGACGACATTCAATTTAAATTTGTTTTGGGGCCAGATTTTGGACCCAGAGATTTTGGTGTAGATCCTAATGATGATCCCACACTACTTACAGGTACTGCATTTGATGGTGATGGTGAGGCAAATATTCAACCGCCTCTTAGAAATATTCAAGCAAAGATCAATTTCAACGATCAAACACTTGAGTATACTGTAACACCAGAATAAATCAATCTTTAATTCAAATTAGAAGTAATGCAGTTTATAAAATATATTCAAAAAACACTGATCTTGGTGTTGTTGATCTCGGGTATTCAATCCTTCGGTCAGGCAGTAACAGTCACAGGTAAAGTCACTGACGCGGAAGATGGAAGCGGCTTACCAGGTGTTAACATCCAAGTGAAAGGTACAACTAGTGGTACGGTAACAGATTTTGATGGTAATTATAGCATTTCGGTAGGCTCAGATGATGTTTTAGTTTTCTCGTTTGTGGGTTATGCCGCTCAGGAAATAGTAGTAGGTAACCGCTCTACTATTGATATTGCGCTTAGCTTGGACGTAACCCAATTATCAGAGATCGTGGTAGTCGGTTACGGTGAACAAGAATCCAAAGATGTAACGGGTGTAGTAGCAACCGTTGGAACTGATGAGTTTAACGGTGGAGTGATTGTATCACCCGATAATCTTATCGCCGGCAAAGTGGCAGGTGTTCAAGTTACCTCTAACACCGGAGAACCGGGCGGTCAGGTATCGATACGCATAAGAGGTGCATCCTCAACACAGAATAATGAACCATTATATGTGATTGATGGTGTACCTATAGATAACACTCCTATTAATCCAGGAGGACTATCTACAGGGCGTAACGGATTGAATTTCTTGAATCCTAACGACATAGAAAGTATGACAATTTTGAAAGATGCATCAGCATCAGCTATATATGGTTCTAGAGCGGCTAATGGAGTTGTAATAATAACCACTAAAAAAGGAGTTGCCGGAAAAACATCAATTACCTACGATGGATGGGTTTCAGTCGGAAATGCTATCGAAACTCTTGATGTATTAACCGGTCCTGAATTCCGTGAACTTGTGGCTGAACAAAATCCTACAGGTGCGGAGTTGTTAGCTAATGCCAATACGGATTGGCAAGCACAAGTACTTCAACAAGCTGTGGGACAAAATCATTCGATTGGTTTTTCAGGAGGTAACGAGGGAACTACTTATCGTGCATCCATTGGTTATTTAAAGCAAGAAGGAATAATTAGAACATCGGAAACTGAAAAAATTAGCTATTCATTTAATGTCCAGCAAAAGTTTCTGGACGATGATCTATCAATTAATTTCAATCTTAAAGGTGCTAGAACGAACGATAGATTTTCGCCAGGTGTAATTGGTGGTGCAGCTACTTTTGCTCCTTCTCAGCCTATTTTTGATGCGAATGGTTTTGGTGGTTTTTTCGAGTGGCCCCAGGATATAGCCGGTGACAATCCGGTTTCTACATTGGAACAAACCAACGAAATTGGAAGAATAGATCGCACCTTAGCGAATGTCGATGTTAATTATAAGATTCCAGTTATAGACGGTTTAAGCGTAAAAGCAAACTTAGGCTTTGATGTATCAAATGGTATTCGGGAACGATTCTTACCACCTACACTTAGGTCCCAGAATAGTGTTTTTACTCCTGAAACATCTACCTTGGGTGAGATACGCGTTAATAACTTTACCCGTGAAAGTGTACTTCTTGAGACCTATGCAACTTATGAACGCTATATAGAATCAATAGAAAGTAATTTCGACATAACCGGTGGTTATTCTTATCAAAACTTTAAGGGTCAATTCCCTGAATATAGAATAGCAGGAATAGAAGAAACAACTTTTGGTACTGCATTACCAGGTATTGGTGATCCTGATTTCTTAGAATTAGGAAATAATCAGCCTGAAAATCGGTTAATATCCTTTTTTGGACGTTTAAATTATTCCTTTAAAGATAGGTACATAGCCACCTTTAACTTTAGAAGAGATGGCTCTTCCAGGTTTGGTCCTAATAACCGCTGGGGTAATTTTCCATCGGCAGCTTTTGGTTGGAGAATTAGTGAAGAACCCTTCTTTTCGAACCTTACCGGTGTTTTCGATAATTTAAAATTACGAGTAGGTTGGGGTATCATTGGTAATCAAGAGCCGTTGGGTAATTTTGACTATTTACCTACTGTAACGTTATCGAGAAATGATGCTGATGCATTTTTAGGAGGTCAACCGGTAACCACATTAAGATTTAACAGCTTTAATCCCAACTTGCAGTGGGAAGAAACGGAATCACTGAATATCGGCTTAGAGTTCGCTTTCTTGCAGGGAAGGTTAAGTGGATCACTTGAATACTATAATAAGGAAACAAGAGATCTCTTATTTCGTGGCCTAGCAGCTCCCGCACTAGCTTTTCCTCAGGACAATGCAACCTTCAATTTTGGAACCATTGTTAATAAGGGTGTAGAGCTTGAGCTAAGCGGTATAGTTATCGATAAAGATGATCTGAATTGGACGGTTAATTTTAATGTAGCCTATAACAACAACGAGGTTACCGAGCTCTTTGGTGCTGATGATCCTTCCTTTAATGGATTTCCAAGTGGTGGGATCTCTGGTGGAGTGGGTCAAAATATTCAGAGGTTACTTGTTGGAGAAGAAGCATTTACTTTTTTCGTTAGGAAACATCGTAGAAATGATGACGGTTCGCCAGTGTCCGATGTTGACGAAAATGGTGATGCCCGCCCACTTACCGAAATTTATGAAGACTTAAATGGAGACGAGCAAATTACAGATGATGATCTCGTTGCCATGGAAAGTCCGTTTGCTGATTTGACTTATGGTTTGACTTCAAGTTTAACCTATAAAAATTTCGACTTAAATTTCACATTAAGAGCTTCTACAGGTAATTATGTTTACAATAATGTAGAATCAACCAATGCTAATTTTGCTGGCATAAATGCAGCTACCCCCTCCAATATTTTGAGGTCTGCTTTTGACAATAACTTTGAGAATGCTCAAATTCTCTCAGATATCTACATTGAGAATGCATCCTTTTTAAGGATGGATAATATTACTGTAGGATATAATGTTCCTGGATTACCCAATGGTTTAAGAGTTCGGGCTTACTCCACCTTACAAAATTTATTTGTAATTACTGGCTATGATGGCTTAGATCCCGAAATTGGAAATATTTCTAATGATCCGGGTAACCCTCAATTTGGAATTGACAACAATGTTTTTCCAAGGGCACGAACATTTATTTTTGGAGTTAACATAGGTTTTTAATTGATGATGATGAAGAAGAATATAATATATTTATTGTTAGGCTCAATAGTTTTAACCATGTCTTGTACAGATTTAGACGTTGAGCCACAAGAGATTGCGACACCAGATGATATCTTTTCTGAACCTTCAGCATATGTTTCTTTTCATGCGAAGTTATATTCAGGGTTAGTGAATACCGGGCAATTTGGTTCAGGAGGTAGTCCTGATATAAATGCAATAAGTGATGAAGGGTTTTCTGGCTATTTCCGTTTGTACTGGCAAATGCAGGAACTTCCAACAGATGAAGCCATACTTGGTTTCGAAAATGATGGATCCGTACTTGAGCTTAATAGGCATTCATGGAGTTCTACCAATGCATTTACAAGTGGTATGTTTAGTAGGGCTTCATTTCAAATAGCTCAGGCGAATCAATTTTTGAGAGAATCTACCGAGGCAAATTTGAATGCTCGTGGAATTGAAGGAGATGTTCGCCAAGAGATTCCTTTATTTCGCGCAGAAGCTCGTTTCCTTAGGGCGCTAAGTTATTGGCATGCTATTGATCTGTTTGGGGATTTTCCATTTGCCGATGAAAACTCTACAGTTGGAGATTTGCCTCCACAGTCGCCTAAGGCAGAAATATTTAGTTTTATCGAGTCTGAGCTACTGGAAATTCAAGATGAATTAGCTGAACCTGGACAGGCTCCATTAGGTAGAGCAGATAGAGCCGCAGCATGGATGCTGTTGGCCAAGTTGTATCTCAATTCCTCGGTTTACACTGGAGAAGATAGAAGTACTGATTGTATTACTTTTTGCAACAGAATTTTGGATTCAGGAGCATTTTCACTGGCACCTGAGTATCGACTAAATTATGTTACAGATAATAACATGTTTGGAGAGATAATATTTCCTATCGTACATGAAGGCATTATTACCGAATCATTTGGTGGAGTTTCTACGTTTGTAGGTCATGCCTCGCAAGGTGGTCCTACTGACAATTCAGGTGACCTTGGTATTGGTGGTGGTTGGTCTGGGATACGACCGCTGGAAACATTTATAGAATTGTTTCCTGAAGATTTTTCAGTAGATGTTAGAGCTTCATTCGATACGACAGAAGTTATTAACGATGAAACTGTTGGAAGAAATATCCGAGCACAAGCATTAAGTGGAGGTGATTTTAGTGAAAATGGATGGATCTTAGTGAAATTCACAAATCTTTCATCAACCGGTGTAGCGGGATCAGATGGTCAGTTTTTAGATACTGATTTTCCAATGTTTCGATTGGCAGATGTACATTTGATGCTAGCGGAATCAGTTTTAAGAGGCGGTTCCGGTGCAACTAGGGCAGATGCGCTTGAATTAATTAATGAATTGAGAGAGCGAGCTTATGGCGACATGAGTGGAAACATTACGGATGGACAACTTGATCTTGACTTTATACTTGATGAAAGAGGCAGGGAACTGCATTGGGAAATGCATAGGAGACAGGATTTGATAAGATTTAATAACTTCTCGACTTCCGGGGTCTGGCAATTCAAGGGCGGATCAATAGATGGTACTACTACTGAAGCCTTTCGAGACCTATATCCAATACCGAGTTCTCAGATTGCTGCCTATAACGGTGGACTACGGCAAAATGAAGGATATTAATTTATTTGTCTAAATATAATTTTTTGAAACAAGTAGCTTGAACTCAAGCTACTTGTTTTGTTCTTAGCTATCTGAGAATATAATCATATGCCCAATCGTGTCTTGATACTTTATAGCTTGATCTTTTTACTTTCTTGCTCAAAAGAGGAGAATGGAAGTAATAAAAGAGAACCCCAGTTATTTGAGCAGTTAAGTGTACAACAAACACAAGTTGATTTTTCCAATAACCTAAAAGAAACCTTAAGAAATAACATCCTCTCTTACGAGTACTTTTATAATGGAGGAGGCGTAGCGGTGGGAGATATCAATAATGATGGATTACCTGATTTATTTTTTACAGGTAATCAAGTCCAGGATAGGTTATATCTTAATAGAGGAAATTTAGAATTTGAAGATATTACCGAAAGCGCTGGTCTAAACGAACGCCTTGATACATGGTCTACAGGCGTAACCATGGTAGATATCAATAATGATGGGTTTCTGGATATCTACGTATCTAAATCGGGAAAATTGCGCCCCACGTCTCGAGAAAATAAGCTTTATATTAATCAAGGTGATTTAACCTTTATAGAAGAAGCCAAGGAATACGGACTGAATGATAGAGGCTTTTCAACCCAAGCGCTTTTTTTTGATTATGATTTGGATAACGATTTGGACATGTTTCTTATCAACCACAATGTCATGATCTTTTATAATGATGATGGGGTGGCACTTCAAGATAAATTAGATCCTTTCGTTGGTGATAAACTTTATCGTAATGACAATGGGTCTTTTGTGGAAGTAGGACAGGAGTCAGGTATAAAACAAAATCCTTTAGGTTATGGCCTTGGCGTAGCTGTGGGTGACATAAACAAGGACGGTTTCCCGGATATCTACGTAACTAACGATTATGATGAGCCCGATTACCTCTACTTAAACAATGGTAATGGTACGTTTACCGATGTTATCAAGCAGCAAACAAAGCATATTTCTAATTTCGGCATGGGTGTGGATATTGCTGATATCAATAATGATCAGCTTCCCGATATTTTTGTGGCGGATATGACTCCTGCAGATAATTATCGACAAAAAACTACCATGAGACCTATGTCACCAGACAAGTTTTATAAAATGGTGGAGTTTGGTTTTCATCATCAATATATGTACAACTCGTTACAGTTGAACAACGGTGATAATAGTTTCAGTGAAATTGCACAATTCGCCAATGTATCTCAGACGGACTGGAGTTGGGCTACATTATTAATGGATTTCAATAACGATGGAAATCGAGATCTTTTTGTAAGTAATGGATACAGGAAAGAAATATCGAATAAGGACTATCTAAACAATAGAAAGAAGATCATTGATTCAGCAAAAGGCACTAGTCGGCAAAACCGGGAACAAGTTTTGAAAAAGCTTATTGATGAGATTCCTTCCGCTTATTTACCAAATTTTATATTCGAAAACAAAGGTGATTTGACCTTTGCTGATCGATCAAAGGAATGGGGTGTAGCCGTACCTACTTATTCAAATGGGGCTACCGCAGCAGATCTTGACAATGATGGAGATTTAGACCTTATCATGAATAATATCGATACTACTGCATTTATTTTCAAAAATAACCTGGATAAAAATAATTATCTGAAGGTTGATCTTGACGGCCCCAGCGGTAATAAGTCGGGATTTGGTGCGAAAATAGCCTTAAAGCTTGCGCAGCAAACGTTGTACTATGAACATTTTTTAACTAAAGGCTACCAATCTTCAATCGAGGATATAATTCATTTTGGTCTTGGGGAAGCCTCAACCATTGATGTTTTAACCATTCGATGGCCTGACGGTAAAATGCAACATCTGGAAAATGTGAAGGCGAACCAGCAACTAGAAATTGCTTACTCTGCTGCTAGTATTTTACAAGTAGAGCCTCAAAAAGATGATGAACCGCTTTTAACCGATATCACCAGCCTCTCCGGTATAAATTATGAACATAGAGAAAACGATTTTAATGATTTTGAAAAAGAGATTCTCCTCCCCCACAAAGTTTCACAAATAGGGCCTGCTACTGCAATTGGAGATGTAAACGGTGACGGACTAGAAGATATTTATTTAGGTTCGGCAGCAGGGTATTCTGCTACACTTTACCTTCAAAACGCTGATCAGCGATTTTTTGAAAAAAATATGAGTGTGTTTGAAAAAGATAAATTGCATGAAGATGTTGACGCGGCATTTTTCGACTATGATCTGGACGGAGATTTAGATTTGTACATAGTCAGTGGTGGAAATGAGTTTGAACCCGGAAGTATGGAGCTAACTGATAGAGTCTATACGAATGATGGAAAAGGAAACTTTAAAAGGGAACTCACTGTACTGCCAAAATTGAAGGAAAGCGGTTCGGTAGTACGTCCGTATGACTTTGATAGTGATGGAGACCTAGACCTTTTTATTGGTGGCCGTCTAGTGCCTGGCATGTGGCCATCTCCCGCGAGCAGTAGACTCCTTAAAAATGAATCGGGAGTATTCGTTGATGTTACTTCAGAAATGGCTCCTGAACTGATCGATTTGGGATTGGTAACTGATGCAATATGGACCAATCTTGATAAAGATAACGTTGAATTAGTTATCGCTGGTGAATGGATGCCAGTAACGATTTTTAGAAAAGTAAATGACAAGTTTGAAAATATAACTGCAGACTGTGGGCTAAATAATGAGGTAGGTTGGTGGTATAGCCTTTCTACAGCCGATGTAAATAGCGATGGCGTACGTGATCTGGTTGCCGGTAACCTCGGTCTCAATTACAAGTATAAAGCAAGTCAAGAAGAACCTTTCCAGATTTACTACGATGATTTCGACAATACGGGTTCAGGAGATATAGTTCTTGGTTATTTTAATGATGGGGAACTATTTCCGTTACGAGGTAGACAATGTTCTTCAGATCAGATGCCATTTATTAAGGAGAAATTTGAGACTTATCATGATTTTGGTTCTGCTTCATTAGTGGATGTCTATGGCAGCGAAGCTTTATCAAATGCGTTACATTATAAAGCCACAAACTTTGCTTCGTCAGTCATTTTAAACACCGGAGATTCTTTAAAAGTTGAAAACCTTCCCACTTTTAGCCAATTATCTTCTGTAAATGATATTCTGGTTTACGATTTTAATCAGGACGGCCAAGATGATCTACTTTTAGCTGGGAATATGCATGATGTAGAAGTAGAAACCATTCGAAATGATGCTTCATATGGTGTGTTACTATTAAACCACGGAGGTGATTTTGAATATATTCCTAATCGAGAAATTAGCCTTTTCTTAAATGGGGAGGTGCGTTCACTGGAACTTATTCAGCTGGGCGCTGCCGGGCAAGGCATTCTGGTTGGTTTCAACGAGGGTCCCGTGAAGTTATTTAAAATTAATACTGGTACTAAATCATTAAAAATATGAGAAATACTATACTTTCCTTTCTATTTAGTTTGGTAGTCTACAATGTTTCATTGGGCCAAACCGTTTCTACTGATCCTAGATTTCCTACTGCTGATAGCCCTTTTACTATGACCGTGGATGTAACTGGAACAAGTCTGGAAGGCTTTACTGGTGATGTATGGATATGGACCTGGGCAGCGAATGAGGACAATACCTACAAAGGTCCGGATGCACCTACAAATGTCAATCCTGCCACACCTGCACAGTCTGCTGCTTTAGTGACACGTTCAAGTACCGATCCAAATATTTATACCTTTACTATGACAGCTGCTGATTTCATAGGTGTAGCGGCTTCGGAAATTCCAAGAATCGGATTTAAGCTAAAAAGTCAGGACTGGAACGATAATATTCAGAGTGATACAGATTTATTCATTGATATGTCTGAAAGTGCCTTTAACGTTGCTTTTCAGACCCCAACGGCTCCTTTCCTATTTGTACAGACCAATGATGTTATTAGTATTAGTGCATTAGCTTCTATAGAAGCAACTTTTACGCTGACGGTAGGAGGGGTTCAAGAAAATGAGCAAATGGGCATTACCGATTATAACTACGACCTAACGGTTTTAGATATTTCTGGCTCTCAGGAGGTAGTTCTAACCATTACAGATGGCAATGATAGCTTTGAAAATAGTTTCACGTACATCATCAGTACCGTCTCTGAAAACGAGCCTCGTCCGGCTGGCATCATTGATGGTATTAATTACGAAAGTGATACGGAAGTGGTATTAAGTGTATGGGCTCCCGATATTTCGTCTGCGTATGTAATAGGAGAATTTACAGATTGGACCGTTAAGCCCGAATTTCAAATGAAGAAGGATGGAGAGCATTTTTGGTTATCTGTGGATGGACTTGTTAGCGGCCAGGAGTACGCATTCCAATATTTATTAGATGAATCAATTTTTATAGCTGATCCCTATGCGGATAAAATACTGGATCCTGATGATCGCTTTATACCTAAAACGGTTTATCCTAATCTGAAAGAGTTTCCAGAAGAGGCACTAAAAACGGAATGGTACTTTAATAGGCTTGCCGTATTACAAACTGGTCAGGTTCCCTATGACTGGCAAGTGACAGACTTTGTTCCTCCTGCCCAAGAAGATTTAGTTATTTATGAGTTGCTAATCAGGGACTTCTTTGAAAATGATCAGATAAGTTACGATAACCTAATAGATACTCTTTCTTATTTAGAAGATTTGGGTATAAACGCAGTTCAACTCATGCCTATTATGGAGTTTAATGGTAATGATAGTTGGGGCTACAATCCTACGTTCAAGTTTGCTGTGGATAAGGCATATGGACCAAAAAATAAGTTTAAGGAATTTATAGACCAAGCTCATGGACGCGGGATGGCCGTAATCCTGGATATTGTAATGAATCATCATGACGTCCCTAATCCTTACCTGCTGCTCGATTTCGACTTTAACAATTTTCAACCCAATCCAACTAACAAATGGTTTAATGTTACTGCAAAGCATCCTTTTAACGTTTTCTTTGATATGGATCATGAAAGTGCCTATACACAGACTTATCTTGATACTGTCAATCATTATTGGCTGAATGAGTACAAGGTGGATGGCTACCGCTATGACCTGTCGAAAGGATTTACTCAAAATGATTCTGGTAGTGATGATGTAGCAGCATGGAACCAACGAGATGAATCCAGAATTACACTACTAAAGAGAATGGCTGACGACATATGGAGCCATAGCCCTAATGCCTATGTAATACTCGAACATTTCGCAGATAATGATGAGGAGATAGAATTGGCAAATTACGGTATGATGCCGTGGGGTAATATGCATGGTGCCTATACCAGTATAACCCAGGGCTCTTCCTCTGTTACCACCGGTGTCTATCATGGCACTCGTGGGTGGAGTGAGCCAAATCTTGTTGCTTACATGGAAAGTCATGATGAAGAAAGACTGATGTTTTCTTTACTCAATGATGAGTCTCTGGACTTAAAGCCTGCATTGGAAAGAATAAAATCTGCTACTACGCTCTTTTACACTATTCCCGGCCCCAAAATGCTGTGGCAATTTGGGGAATTGGGTTACGATCAATCCATCAACCTGTGTCTTGATGGCTCCATAGATGAAGACTGTAGGGTAGGACAAAAACCTATTCCTTGGAATAACGTGGAAGGTTTGGACTATAACAACGATGAAGCTCGATTAAAGCTGTTTGACTATATGTCCCATCTCATTACGTTGAAAACAACCTACAGTATATTTTCTACAAGCGATGTCGAATTAACAGATGACGGATTAAGTAAAACAGTAGTGCTGAAAAATACTCCTTTTACATCATCACCGGCAGATGCCTCTGAGATGAATGCTGTAATACTTGGTAATTTTTCTTTGGAAGAAAGAGACGTAAGCGTTGAATTTCCACATACAGGTGATTGGTTTCATTATTTTGCCAATGGTTCTATAACCACCATAGAAAATGCAAATACTACTTTTAGCTTTCAGCCCGGTGAAGTTAGAATATACACAGATGTTAAATTAGGTGAAGTTGAGAGTGAGTTAAGTAATAACCTTCCGCCAAATGCACCAGAATTGGTGTCAGTAACTGAATTCGAAGATAGTGGTGTGCAGCTAACCTGGAATGATAATTCTGAAATTGAAACAAGGTATAGAGTATTAAGGTCCTTAGATGGAGAAAATTTCGGTTCCTTAGAGGTTTTACCGGCCGACAGAACCAGTTTTATTGATGAAGATGGTATCGAATCAGGGTTAGAATATACCTATAAAGTAATTGCACAAAATGCTGTTTTCGAGTCTGAGTCCAATGTGATATCTATTACTCCAAATAATATAGTAACAAGTCTAGGTCAGTCTCTAGAAAACGCTTTAACAATATTTCCAAATCCAGCGGGTGATTGGGTTTCCATAATGTCTAATGATTTTTCGATCAACGAGGAAGCGGAGGTGGTAGACTTAATAGGAAATAGAATGAAACTCCCCTTGGAAAGAATAAGTGAAAGTGAGGTTAGGATAAATACTTCTACCTTAACTAATGGTGTCTATTTTCTTAGATATTCGGATAACGGAAATATAGTAAGACGTAGATTTATAGTAAACCATTAATCATTTGAATGCCTATTCTTTGAAATCTAAGCTAGTTATAATCTATTTGAGCCTTTTAGGCATTTCTTTTTCGTGTACTAATGAAAAAGAAACGTCAAATGAAGAGGAAGTAGTTGCCAAATTATTTCAACTTCTTGAGCCATCGGAAACTGGCATTCAGTTTATTAATGAGATCAATGAAACGCCTCAATTAAACTATTATACTTATAAGCACATGTACATCGGTGCTGGTGTAGCCACAGGAGACTTCAATAATGACGGATTAACAGATGTATATTTTACGGGAAACCTATCGCCCAATGAGCTCTATTTGAACAAGGGGGATTTCAAGTTTGAAGACATAACTTCTTCAGCAGGTGTGGCTGGAAACACCGGTTTTTATATGGGTGTGACACTTGTAGACATCAACCAAGACGGTTGGTTAGATATTTATCTGTGTAAGTCAGGAAAGTATAGAGACCCCAAGTTCAGAGAAAATGTCCTCTACGTAAATAATGGCGACCTGACCTTTACTGAGCAAGCAGCCGCTTACGGATTAAATGATTCTTATCAGTCAGTACAATCTAATTTTTTCGATTACGATCGTGACGGTGATTTGGATATGTATTTGGTTAATACACCTGTTAATTTTAGTGTCTCGCAAAAAGCCTTTGTTCTAGATTATGTTTACAACAATCCTGATTTTAAAAAGCTAGGAGGTAATGATAAACTCTATAGAAACGATAATGGACGCTTTATTGATGTTACTGAAAGTGCAGGAATCCTTCCTGATTTAGGATACGGCTTAAGTGTATCCGTAGGTGACTATAATGATGACGGCTGGCCGGATATCTTTGTGGCTAATGACTTTATAGCCCCTGATTACTTATATATCAATAATAAAAACGGCACTTTTTCGGAGCAAAGTAAAGAGTACTTAAGGCATACCTCATTTTATAGCATGGGGTCCGATGCCTCTGACATAAACAATGATGGATTATTGGACTTAACCGTAACGGATATGAACCCGGCTGATTACGTTAGATCTAAAACCACCATGGAAATGATGAACCGACAGTTGTTTGCCAACGTGGTGGAGGCCGGTTATAACAATATTTATATGCATAATATGATGCATTTAAATACGGGAATGGGTTCATTTAGCGAAATAGCAAATTTAGCCGGTATAGCAAATACTGACTGGAGCTGGTCTGTGTTGGGTAGTGACTTTGATAACGATGGTTGGAAAGACATACACATTACTAATGGGGTGTATCGTGATGTGCTTGATAGGGATAGAAGAAATGCCATCGATGAATTTAGCGATGGAAAAAATACCCAGATGACTCCGAAGCAGGTTCTAGAATATTTGAAATCATTTCCATCCCAACGGCTGGCTAACTATATGTTTCAAGGTTCAAATGGCTATCAATTTCATAATCGTGCGGTAGAATGGGGCCTTGCGGAAGAAAGCTTTTCAAATGGTGTTGCATTGGCAGATTTTGATAATGATGGAGATCTGGATATTGCCATAAATAACTTAATGGACACGGCTTTTGTCTATAGAAATCAATCTAATTTGAGTGATAACAATTTTTTAAGAGTGAATCTTCAGGGGGCAAAAGGTAATAGGTCTGCTGTTGGAGCAAAGATCTACATCCAAACAGACAGTGGTACTCAAATGCAG
>JBCCSU010000098.1:0-15880 GCA_039199635.1 Bacteroidota bacterium
GATTTATGTTTTCTGATCCAATATGATCTACTATTAATACTCCCGACTCTAAGTTTAAAACTTTTGAAACATCGGAGGCATAGTCATCGTCATCTGATAAAATTAGTGTACGTAGATAGAACTTTTCCATTGTTGTGAGTAATTGATATGAGACAAGTGTACGCTCAAAAAGGCTAATCAGATTGATTAAAATGGTATTCAAAGGTATTCTGACACCATTTTTCTAGTTCCGTGTACGTTTGAAAAGTTAGTATTCTTCTGAAATATCTGCGCTAATAGTAAGACCTAAACGGTGTTTAACTATTGAGTAATTTATTCCTGTGCTCTTTAGGAGTAAGACCAGTATACCTCTTAAAGGAAGAATTAAATGATGATTTAGATTTAAAACCCACTTCATACATTACCTCATTAACACGCCAATTTGAATACTTCTGGTTGGAAAATATGTCCAAAGCTTCCGTAACTCTCTTTTGATTTATGTATTCTTTGAAGTGTTTACCTGCCAGTTTATTGATAGATTGAGAAACATATTTTGATTCTTCGTCTAATAACTCGCTGGTTTTTTGTAGCGTAAGATCCGGTGTTTTATATACTTTCTCTAAGGTCATTATCCTTTCTAATTTCAAAAAGATCTTTTCGGCATCTTCATCTCTAAGGCTAGAGTAGGCATACTTATCTACAACCGATCCAACAACCAGACTCTTCAAATACTCCTTCCTAGATATAATAAGTGGATATTTCAAAATCATAAAAAAAAGTCCATTCACAAAGAAAGCATACGACAGAACGTAAATTAATTGAGATGTACTGTATAAGTTCTGATTATGTATATATTCAAGAATTCCAGCCAAAGAGTATCCTATTACGAGTAATAGAAACATTCCATACAAAAAACGTAACCAAAGCGTTGGTTTAACTTTTATTTCATTCCTCTCTATGTTCGTGTAGAGTCTTTTATTGGACAGCAGCAGATAAAAAATTAAAACTGAATAAGTGGGTATATGAACCCAAAGAAATACATCTTGTTTCTTCGTTATTAAAAGTGCCGCTACAATGTAGATTAAAGGAACCGCATGAAAAGTAACATTTTTTATTTGTGTTCTTTTTTTCTGCTGAAAGGATAAATAGCAGTATAAAATTGGGCCATACAAAAATCCACAAACTGCGGATATCCAAAGCTCATAAAAAGAAGGTGCAATATGAAATAGAGTAAGATTTGTAAAATGTATAGCGGTTAATAATAGAAAACCAGCCAAAAAATAGTTGCCAAAATCTTTATTCTTTTGAAACGTAATGATGAAAAGGGAATAAAAAAGACTTTGAAAGGCTATAAGCATATCAACAAACCCAATAGCCATGGTTAGACTCATAGAAACTCAGCGATCATACTGCGCATTCTTACCTGTATTAAATAGATAAGGTTATAAGGAATAGGTTAGCGGTAGAAATTGAACGCTAGACGGGAAATTTGTTAATTGATAAGCACCTAGAACTAATGACTAAAGCATGCCTTTAGTCTATACCATTAATTCAATCGCCACCGGGCAATGATCTGACCCATAATACTCATTGTAAATAGCGGCATCTTTTACCTTAGGCATGATTTGGTCGCTCACCAAAAAATAATCAATACGCCAGCCTACATTTCTCTCTCGAGACTTAAACATTTGGTTCCAATAGGAGTACTTTACCTCTTCCGGGTATAGCTTTCTAAAACTATCCACCCATCCGTGGGAAAGATATCGTTCCAAACCATCAATTTCCTTCTGCGTATATCCGGCTGATTTATTATAATTCTGTTTACCACGTGCAATATCTATATCTTCATGGGCCACATTCAAGTCGCCACATACTATCAATGGTTTCTTAGCTTCAAGTGATTTCATGTAATCCAAAAAGGCAACATCCCAGGTCTCCCGATAATCAAGTCGTTTTAAGCCAGATCCGGAATTAGGGGTGTAAACATTTAAAAGATAAAAGTCTTCAAATTCGGCAGTTACGATCCGCCCTTCCTGATCGTGCTCTTCAATACCCATGTCCTGGGTTACGTTAATAGGTTCACTTTTCGTTAAAATAGCAGTTCCCGAGTATCCTTTTCTAGCTTTTGAATAATTGATAAAGCTCTTGTATTCAGGCAGTAGCGAAAGTGCTGTTTGGGCATCTTCCAATTGGGCTTTGGTTTCTTGTAAACATATAATATCCGGAGACATATCAGCCACACTTTCTAAAAAGCCTTTCTTCACAATAGCTCTAATTCCGTTTACATTCCAGGATACAAGTTTCAATGACATATTATGCTAGTTTTTAAGAAGGCCAAAACTAAAGAATACATTGATGCGAATAAAGCCTGAAAGGCAATCTTAATAACAGCATAGTTATTTGGCCAAGGATACGGCTGGTAAGGTAGCTTTAGAGTTAGCTATATGTATAAAATATATCCCGATTATTAATCCATCTACGATGTGACTTAGTCACCCTTCTCTCCGAAGAATTTTTCCAAGAGATCATCTATAATCCTGGGGGCAAGGTCAAATTTAAGAGCTAAAGATCTGCATAACTTCACCTCTTGCTCGTCAATATCTCCATCAACAGAGATCAAAGATATAAAATCATAGATCTGCTCAATTTTATCACCGTAACTCTGGGGGGTTTTAAATTCAATAGAATCAGGATGTGCTTTTATAGCTTCTAATTCCTCACCACTCATGCCTAGCCGATGGGCCGTGGCGAATAAAACATGCTCTTCTTCCTGTGACATTTTACCGTCGGCCATAGCTAGCGCTATTAGGTTTTTAATGTGGCTCTTGTTTTTTTCTATCATTACCTTAAGCTCTGGATATTGGTTTATCAAATTTATATGATAATAATACTAATTCCCATGGTTTAGTAACTCCCTCAGGTGTGAATCAAGGTTTTATGATTACCAGAATCATACCTTACGCTTTAAACTATATTAATCACATTAAACTGATAGACTTAACATAAGCCTGAACAAGGCGATCAATATGAAGCCATATCGTTGATCATACTATAGAAGCATGATTTACCAGTTTCTTTTTGATAGGCTTTTTTCTATTTTCGAATGATGAAGGTTTTAGGCATAGACATTGGAGGAACCGGTATAAAAGGTGCCATTGTAGATACAAAAAAGGGTCAACTGCTAACGGAAAGATATCGTATAGCCACACCTCAGCCTGCTACACCAAGCGCAGTGATCGAAACGGTAGAAAAAGTGATCGCGGAATTTGATTGGCATGGTCCCATTGGGTGCGGCTTTCCAGCTGCAGTGAAACATGAGATCGTTAAAACGGCCGCAAACATTGATAATTCATGGATCGGTTTAAATGCAGCGGCCAAAATTCAGAAAGATACTGGATGTCCTACTCACTTGGTTAACGATGTAGATGCGGCCGGTTTTGCAGAAATGAAATTTGGTGCAGGAAAACATCATAAAGGAACCGTAATGATGGTAGCTGTGGGAACAGGTATTGGAACAGCTATTTTTATCGATGGCCGGTTACTGCCTAATACTGAACTCGGGCATCTTTACTTGCACGGCATGGAAGCAGAGCACTATGCAGCGAACTCCGTTCGGGAAAGTGAAGAACTAGACTGGGAAACATGGGGAAAGCGACTCAATGAATATCTACAGCATCTGGAATCATTATTCTGGCCAGATCTTATCATTTTGGGCGGTGGGGTTAGCAAGAAATTTGAACACTATAAACGGTTCATTCAATTGGATGCATCGATTGTGCCAGCCTTGAATAGAAATAATGCGGGAATCATTGGTGCTGCATTAGCTGCTAAAAGAGATTTAGACCTATAATCTCTAAACTTATCATCTGTTAAAATCCTTAACTTTGCTTGGTTGTTGAGTGGGTATGACTTTATTTTTTAAACTATTTCTTGCAATACCATTTTTTGCACTGACCTTCTCCGGGGGATATTGTACAGAGTATGAAGTTTTTAATAAATCAGGAAAAGTAGGCCTGAGAGATGAAGAAGGTACGGTTATCATTCCCGCCACCTACGAGAACCTGGGATGGAGTAACGGCTTAATAGAACCTCAGAATGGTGTAATAGGGTTTAAACAAGGTGCCCTTTGGGGCATTATTTCTTTAGAAAATAAGAAAATCATTTCGGCTACTTATCTGCGTTTGAAACCCTTCAACGATCGGCTATTCATAGCCTCCAAATTAGGTAAGGTATCAAAATCTCAATATTATGGACTGATAAACAGCTCCGGTAAAGTGGCGGTGCCATTTCGATATTTTTCGATTCAAAACAGTCGTGTTGGCGCTATAGTCTCTAAAAAAGAAGGAAATAGATTGAAATATGGCTTGGTAAATTTAAACGGATCTGAACTGATCCCGGCTAGATTTAAAGATATCTTATCGGTTGCTGATTTAATTGCTGTTAGCAATTTTGAAGATAAGGTGGCTTTGTTTGACTACACCGGTAAGGCCTTAAGTAATTTCATTTACTCAAGTGCTGAAGAGCTCACAGCTAAATTTACGGTAGTTCGAAGAGAGCACACCTATGGACTTCTTTCCAATGGTAAGTTTATTTTACCGGCGGAATTCAAAAAAATCTATCAAAACAATGGTGAAATTTATTCTATCCCTTTTGATGAATGGCAGGTTTTAACCAATAACAATCAAATCCTAAAAACTTATACACACGATCAACTGATGCCATTAAGCCAGGGATACCTTGTTCATTCTAATCAACAGACCTGGCTGATGGATACTAATGAAAAACCGGCTACTGATCCTGGTAACGATACACTGATCTTTCAGCATAATAACTTCATCTCTTTTAAAAGAGATAAAGGATGGGGTTTGTTGAATTCGAATTATGACATGGTGATACCACCCAAACATGATTCGTTATATGTAGATGCAGATCTTATTTTTTGTCGTAATAAACAGGGTGAATGGTCAGTATATGACACCCTAGGAGAAAAAAAATCAAGATTTGGTTATCAAAAGATACGTCCCAAAACAGGATATTATTGGGCCATCCGGCGTAAGAGTCATTGGGGATTTATGGAGCAATCGGGTAAAGAGGTTATACCTCCTGTTTATGATCATGTTAGCCATTTTGTCTTTGGCAAAACAGTGGTTGGGTTTCACGGTCAGGAAGGGATCATAAACAAAAGTGGCAGATGGGAAGTGTTACCCACCAACGGGAAGCTTAAGCTACTTACCGATGATTTATATCTCTTAACAAGAGGATCCTTAAAAACACTGAAGAGTATTGATGACGGTACTATCTATTTTACCGAAAATACAATTGAAATTAAGGATGGTTACTTGCTGGAAACGCTATCCGACGGTCGGGTATGGAAGGTAGGCTTCAATGGAAGAATAAAAAACAGACCAAAAAATGAACGCTTCAAAGAAATACGGAAGCCTACAGAAGGATTATTTCCAGTAAAAATTGATGAGCTTTACGGTTTTATAGATGATCAGAATAGGCTGGTCATCGCTAATCGTTATGAGGATGTTGGGAATTTTCGAGAAGGGCTGGCATCCTTTAAACTGATGGATAAGTGGGGATTTATCGATAAAAAGGAAAAGATAGTTATTCAACCTTTATACGACAGCGTTTCAGATTTTGAAAATAGTGTGTCCATAGCTCTGAAAAAGAATAAGTATTACCTTTTGAGTAAGTCCGGTAAACCTATTAACCAGAAGGGGTTTGATCGTATCACCAGACTATCGGATAATCTATTTCTATCAGAATATATAGGATACCAAGGAGTAATAAATAGTGCCGGAAAAATGATGGTAAATAACCGGTATGATAGTCTGGAGCATCTTGATAACGGGTATATCATCATTAAGAAAAATGATAAGTACGGCCTTATAACTCAGCATGGAGTAGATATTATTCCTCCTATTTATGAGAAATTGATTTATGACCCTTACCGCGATGAATATTTAGGCATGAAAAAATCTCAACCACAAAAGGTTGAGCTTTGATAAATTGATTACTTTTAATCTGAATCCGTGTCACTGGTATGAATGAGTGGGTACTTGTATTAGGTTTGGTGCTTATAGGCTTTGTATTAGTTCTATTAGAGATCCTTTTTGTACCTGGTACTACTGTGGTAGGAATTTTAGGTTTTATAGCCACTATAGGGGGTATTTATTTAAGTTTTGAATACTTTGGCACCACTGCAGGTTGGTGGTTCACCTTTGGTAGTACTCTGTTTTTTATCTTATCTCTCTATTACAGCTTCAAAATGAAAACCTGGGAGCGCTTTTCATTAAAAGATTCTATGAAAGGAAAATTTAATGAAGGTGTGACGAGTGGTCTTAAAAAAGATGACGAAGGAACGACAATTTCCACGCTAAAACCGGTGGGTAAAGCAGAGTTTGAAAATAAAGAGTATGAAGTAAAGAGTTACGGTGAATACATAGAGCCCAATACTCCAATTCGTATTGTAAATATTAGTAACAATAACATTTTAGTAGAACCAATAGATTAATCATGGACGGTATATTTTTAGTAGGAATTGTATTTGTAGCCATAATAGCGCTGCTGTTATTCTTTTATTTTATCCCGGTAGGGCTATGGATAACGGCTATCTTTTCCGGGGTACGTGTAACCTTAGGAGAATTAATTGGGATGCGTTTTCGAAAAGTACCTCCGGGTATCATTGTGAATTCACTAATTACCGCTACCAAAGCCGGACTACAATTAACCACAAGAGAACTCGAAACCCATTATCTAGCTAGTGGAAATGTACCCAACGTCATCCGTGCGTTGATATCCGCAGATAAGGCCAACATTGAACTATCATTCAACCAATGTACGGCTATTGATCTGGCCGGTAGAGATGTGTTTGAAGCTGTACAGATCTCAGTTAATCCAAAGGTTATCACTACTCCGAAAGTGGCAGCCGTTGCCGCCGATGGTATACAGTTGGTGGCCATCGCCAGAGTAACAGTACGAGCTAACATTCAGCAGCTTGTTGGTGGTGCGGGCGAAGACACCATTCTAGCTCGTGTAGGTGAAGGTATCGTAACTTCTATCGGTTCTGCTGGCACACATAAAGAGGTATTAGAAAATCCTGATAAAATATCAAAGGTAGTTTTAACACGAGGTTTAGATGCCGGAACCGCTTTTGAAATACTATCAATAGACATTGCAGATGTAGATGTTGGTGCTAACATTGGGGCTCAGCTACAAACTGATCAGGCATCTGCAGATTTGAAAGTAGCCGAAGCACGCGCTGAAGAAAGAAGAGCGATGGCAGTGGCCCTAGAGCAGGAAATGGTAGCCAAAGCCCAAGAAGCTAGGGCAAAAGTAATTGAGGCCGAAGCTGAAGTGCCTTTAGCGATGGCAGAAGCATTCCGTAGCGGTAATCTTGGTATTATGGATTACTATAAGATGGAAAATATCCAGGCGGATACTGATATGAGGGAAAGTATCAGTAAGCCTAGCAAGAAGAAGTAACTGAACACTAGAATCGGCTGATTACTTAAAGTGGTCAGCCGACTTTTTCACTATTCACCTTACGTAGCTGCCGGCATTCACATCTATTGTAGTACCTGTAGCATGTTTTCCCAGGCCACTTGCCAAGAAAAGTACTATTTGTGCCACATCTTGAGGCTCGGTCAACTCTGATAGTGCCAAATCCTGCACGGCATAATCTTCTCCATACGTATCTATAAAATCTTTAGCCATAGCGGTTCTGGTAAAGCCTGGGGCTACACCAAATGCAGTTATATTATCTTTCCCATAAGCTCTAGCAATGGATTTAGTCAATGATTCCATACCCCCTTTAGAAGCTGCATATGCTAAATAGTCAGGTGTATCCCCACGATGCGCTGCCCTGGAGCTAATGTTTATGATAATACCACTTCCCCGTTCTTTGAAATTAGGAATAGTAAGTTTACAAAGAATACCAGCTGCCAACAGGTTAACATTTAAAGTTTGATGCCAATCGTTAATCCATTCATCTTCAGATTGAGATAGCGGTGAATGAATAGCTATACCTGCATTATTGATCAATACATCTATACGTCCGTAGGTGTCTATGATCCCATGGTAAAGTCTAATCACTGCATGCGTATTACCAAGATCAGCTTCAAAAGCTTCAGACCCATTTCCAATGTCTTTTGCTAGTTGTTTTGCAGAAGCAAGATTTGAATTGGCATGGACTGCGACTGATCCTCCACTTTGCCCGGCCATTTTAGCAACTGCTGCTCCTATACCTCGGCTTGCACCAGTTACCAGTAGTACTTTATTGTTGAGATCTATCTTCATAAAGTTAAAGTAGTTATGATATGGATAGGAACAAAGCGCAATTTAGATTTAGGTTTAGCTAGGCAAATTCAGGAATATCTTAAACAGTTAAGTATTGTAAAACCTAGACACGGTAGGGGCATTTATAATTGTTTGTATTGCATATGATCATTTGATAGCAAAGCGAATACTCTTTTTTAATCTCTGATCATTTGATATTTCTAAAAAGTAAAACCCCTTTGGTATATCCTGGATGTCAATAATTATTTCCGTTTGGGAATGAATTAACTCTTTTTTAACTAGGCGACCATTTATATCAGTAATTTTTAAAGAACCATGATTAATCAATTGTCCCAGCGAAACAGATATAGCTCCTGAGGTTGCGGGATTAGGAAAGACTCTTAACTCCGAAAAACCGTCTGATAAAATATCCAAAACTATATCAACAACTACTACGCCAAAAGCTTCTGAGATTTCTCCCCTAAAACTATCCTTCGCAGTAACAATTATGGAACTGATTCCAGGCCCCACTTCCTGAAGAGTAAGCGTACTTCCTTCTATTGAAACAGTAACAACATCAGGACTACTAGATTCTGCTGTAAAACTTAGGATGTCGCCTTCTTCATCAGAAAAAGAGTTCTTTACATCAAAAGTAAATTCCTGAAATCCTTGTTTAAGCTGGAAATCTGATAGTCCAGTGGATAAAGGGGTTCTATTACGCCCGAAAAGCACGTAACACTGGCCTGCTGCTCTTTTACCGTTTGGAGATGCTCCAGAAGCACATAAGATTAGGTCTTTTAACCTATCACCATTGAAATCTTCAGCAATAGCCGTAGGAGTAAGTTGAGGAAAATGTGCACGTGAAATAATAAATCCATTAGAAATACCTATTTGAGAAATCGAAAAGCCAGAAGAAAAAGTATTACCTCCGTAGATCACATAAATATCTTCAGGACCAAATCTATTGCTCAATAAAAGATCATCAAAACCATCTCGATTAAGGTCTGCGCCACCAATAGCTCGTATTCCAACGGGATCATTAAATGTTCTATCAATGCCTTCAATAAAAAGTCCATTGGTACCATTAACGAGCGAAAGATCAAATACCGCTTCAAAACTGGACCTTCCGAAAATTACATACCCACAGCCTATGCTATTTCCTAAATTCTTATTGTCATCTGATATAAAAAAGTCGTCAAAACCATCTCCATTAAAATCACCGATTCCTGGAATAGCCTGACCGATATTAGAATCGGCTTCCAAACCTGTCATAATAAATCCATTAGTACCGTCCAGGTCAGAAACAGTAAGAGACGAAGGCAGAGTGCTCTGACCTAAAATTACGTAGGCTTCTCCCCTACTTCCAAATCCAGAATCTGCATCTAGCTTCTTAAATTGATCTGAAACGATTAGATCATTAAACCCGTCCTGATTAATATCGCTTAGACCGCCTACCTTGAATCCTAGCGCTACATTTTCATTAGTACCTTCAATTAAAAAACCATCTCTAGATTGGATGAGCTGATTAATGGTGTATGTCTCGTCAAAAGAGGGTTTTCCGAATAGTATGTACGCTGCACCGCCAGGGTCTTTTCCGGATAGACCAATAACTAGGTCATCGAATCCGTCTCCGTTCACATCTCCAATTCCTGAGAAACTTCTTCCAATTTGTAATCCTTCCTCTGGGGAAGAATCTATTTTAAAGCCATTTGTCCCATTGAGCGTGTTCAAATCAAACTCTGATCCCACCTCACTGGTAGTTCCGAAAACCACAAAAATGGTTCTTCCAGAAGACAACCGATCACCAATGATCATATCTGCTAATCCGTCTCCATTAATGTCGCCCGCAGGACTTACTGCTCCGAGGCGACCATCGTTTCTGATTCCATTAATGGCAAATCCATTATTTTCATCAAAATCCGATAACTCCAGCGATGACTCAAAACTTTCTCGCCCATAAATCAAATAACATGTGCCGGCATCAATCCTTCCATCCGGGTCAGTACCATCGGCCCCAACGATGAAATCACCGATACCGTCACCGTTAAAATCACCAAGCCCTGCCGCGCCTCTTAATGCTCCCAAAAAATTTAAGGAATCTGCCCCATTTATTGCAAACCCTTTGGTACCATCCAGGGTAGTTACGTCAAGGCTTTGAGGATAAAGTCTTGAAATCTGACCAAAAGATTTGAAAACGAATAAAGTAGAAAATACAAAGCCAAAAAGACATAGTCTCTGAAAGTAGATCATAGGGATTTGTTTGAAATTTTTTATTCTGAGTTAACGAAAATGATAGCGTTTTATACCAAGCTTTTAAAACCACCCTAAAACAGTAGGGTGGTTCATGGTGAGATGATATGTAGAACTAATCAAACGTATAGGCCAGACCTCCTTGAATCACAAGTTGTCCGTCTCCAGCAGTATTGAATTTTAATTGCGTCAGTACACCCAGGTTATCAGTAAAAGGAAATAGTGCTCCTCCTCCTATGTTCAGTCCTGTAGTAGAGTCAGATATGGTACCGAGAGGGCCAAAATCAACCGTGGTTCTAACTATCCCGATTCCTAACAGTCCATACACATAGGGCCCATCAGTAAGAAAGTAATATCTTCCATCGATATTGAATGAACTGAATGACAAAGGGTCCGGAGCAAAAAAAGAGGTGTAACTCAATCCAGCACTAATTACATCTGTGACCAGGTACTCTCCCCCAATGTTAATTCCCAGTTCTTCTATTTCTGTTCCATAGTTGAGCCCCACGGTAGCTCTGATCAGCCCTTGTTCTTGAGCATTAGCTGCTATGCCTATAATCGATGTGATAATTATTAGTAAGTGTTTCATAAAGTAATAAGTGATTTAAAAAGTCGAAATTTCATTTTGACAGATAGCCTTGAAACCGGATATGAAAAGATGAGGTAACATAGTGATTACCCGGCTAGTGAATAGCGCATAGTTATGCGAAGAAGCCATGACCTCTTTTTGCATACTTATAAGTAGGATCAGAAACCTGAGCAGTACATCCTCAGGCTTCTGATCTCAATTACTATTGTTCACTCCCTGGTTGTAGGATTCTATTAACTCACTATTGAATGATATTATCTTCTGTATTTCCTCCTGGTTCGAAACTCAGGTTGTTAGAAATCAAGGTTCCTCCGCTGAGCACTCTAATACCGGCACCACCACTTTTATTTATGGTGCTGTTACTAATATCTAATCGACCTGAAACCTCAATATTTGATTTTACACCTGGAGCGGTGATTCCCTCTTCACCACCATTGGAAACGGTAACATGCTCAAAGACATTATTCATGTCATTCGATAGGAAACTTAAACCAAACCAGTAGCCTACTTCGTCTCGTTCTCCTCTAAAAATGATCCTATTTTGGGAAGTACCAACAGCCTTTAGTGAACCAGATGTTGCTACGATAATCCTGGATGCGGGCTGTCCTAAGAATTCTGCCCCCGCCTCAATCTCGATATTACCACCGATAGTTTCAACACTGCCAATCAAGCGATAAGGAACATTCAGTGCCTGCCAAGTTACATTCTCCGTATAGGGCACACCGCCGGCCCATTCAGTGTCTATATAATCATTATCATTTCCAGCAAAATCCGATTCACTATCCAAAGCAGCGAAATAGTAAAAATTAGTCCGCATTGGCGTATCGTTATCCGTAATTGTATTGTTAGAAAACTCGCTAATGTTTAGATCACTACCTGCCCAATACAATCCAAATCCATCACTTTTCGTCAATGTGGTGTTGGTGATTTTTATTCTAGCATCCCTTTGTACGATCACGTTGGTCTTCAATCCTGATCCATCGAAGGAGCCTTGTCCTCCGTTTGAGACTATTACGTGAGTAAGCTCATTATTTATGTCATTGGTTTCAAACTTAAGACCCCTCCAATAACCCCGCACGTCCTGGGCTCCTTCAAATCGAATAGGATCAGTTGCAGTACCAACAGCATTCAAAGATCCGCCTGACTCGACTGCAATACCGCTTTCAGGCCTAGCTAAGAATGAAGCACCTGCCTCTATGGTCACAGCACTTTCAATAAAAATGACGGAGGCAGGGAGACGATACGGAATGTTTAGTGCGCTCCAAGTAGTAGGAACTCTAGGCCCACCGCTGTTTGAGTAGGTATCTATATAATCATTGGTATTACCTGAGTAATCCGTAGTTGGATTTAGCTGTTCATAGTTTCTGTAATCAATCAATATAGGAGCAAAATTGTTCGTTATTACATTATCGATGGGCCTAAATATCTCCGCTTCGCCGGACTCTAGACGGATTCCGTACCCTTCACTATGGCGTATTGTGGAGCGAGATATATTTACTTCGCCATTCCCCAAAACCGTAAGGTTTGCCCCTTGGGTTCCGGATCCGGCGTATGAAATACGACAAAGCTCGAATAAATTTGCTGAACTTTTGGAAGCCACATCAATACCACGCCAATATCCTGCCACTTCCTCCACTCCGGTGAAAATGATACTATCGGCAAAAGTTCCCTCAGCACGTATGTTCCCTTCCGTGCCTATACTCAAACTTGCACCGCTTCCGAACAGGATTGTTACCCCAGGATCAATAATTAATCTTGCATTAACAAAAGCTATACCGTTGACAATATAGTCTGGCTGGTTAGGATCTTCATAAACGTTTTCCAGTGTAAGTTCAGATGATATAGACGAAGGAACTTCAAGTGGTAAATCGCCTTCTTCCACAGTAATAATCAATTCATCAGAATTAGAAGCTCCGGCAAGTGTAGAAGCTGTTAACCTTACCGTATAACTACCAGCTAAATCTGGTCTGAATGAAGTACTGACAAGCGCAGGATTACTGATAGCCGCAGTGCTTCCAGTTGGCCTACTAGTAAACTCCCAAAGGAGTATAAGGTCCTCACCTGTTGCCTCCGAGGCAGTTCCGGACAAGGTTACCAATTCCCCCTGAGCTACTGTCTGGTCCTCACCTGCATCCACGCTGATGGAAGGATCTCCGGGGTTGATAGGATCATCATCGTCACCACAACCTGTCATTAGGAATATACTAGATATAAGTATCGAAATGATAGAAAATTTAATAATTGCAAAGTATTTCATTGTTTCCATTAATTTGTTATTGATAGTTTAATGGAGACCAAATAAAACTTGTAAACATTTTTCTATTTTTTTTAAGAGTGTTAAATAGGACTTTTCTTATCTATGTTTACTTAAGTGGTTTCGAGCGCATAAAATGAGTATCCAAATTGAGAAAAAGTAAGGAGCAAGAACTTTTTAGTGCCCTGCAGGCTGGACAGAAAGATGCAATTTTGACGCTTTACCGGGGGCACAAAAGAGATTTCATAAAATGGTGCAAAAGGAGCTTTAATCTGGAAGAGGAGGACGCTGCCGACTTGTATCAAGATACAGTCATTATTTTTTATAATAATTTGAGGAATGGAAAACTAACTGACCTTACGAGTTCGCTAAAAACATATCTATTTGCTATAGGTAAGCACCTGGCATTAAAGATGATCGAACGGAAATCAAAGATGGTTGTCAGTGAGGATATGTATGATCCTAGTCTTTCTTACATTCCAGTTGATCTTTTTGAAGAAGCAGATAAGAAAAAAGTCATTGCAAAAATCTTAAACCAAATGGGAGAACCCTGCAAATCTATCCTTACGCTCTTTTACTTTCATGGATTTTCTATGGATGTAATTGCGAGGAGACTTAACTATAAGAATGAGCACGTAGTAAAGTCGCAAAAGCTACGATGTTTTAAAACTCTGAAAGAGAAAGCAACGAAATTTTTTGATATGGAAGACTTGTTGTAGTTATTATGAACAGGACCGAGTTATTTGATAAAAGAATAAAAGGACAGCTAAACGAAGAAGAAACTAAATTCTTCGAACAGCAACTTCAGACGGATGATTTTAAAGAGGCTTTTGCGCGTCATAAGCGCCTGGCTGAAGGCATAGCCTATGCAGAAGCCATTGCGCTTAAAGAAATGTTTATCGAAGAAGATAAAAATGTCTCTTTGAACCGTTTCAAGTGGGTATGGAAAGCAGCCGCAGCACTGGTATTCTTAATGGTCACCATATATTTCATCAACAAGCAGGTAGATAAACCTGATTACGATCAGCTTTTTATGAGTGAATATGTTCCATACCCAAACGTGATCACACCTTTGGAAAGACAAGAGGAGGTTGATGGTGAGAACCCATACTTGCTTTACGAAGCTGGCGAATACAGTGAATTTATTGACCATCTTTTGAGCCAACCAAGTCTAGATGAATATCAGCAATTTTACCTTGGCCAAGCCTATCTAGCTCTAAGAAACTTAGACGAAGCAGCTTCTTACTTTTCTTCAGTCAATACCAGTTCCGATCTCTATGGTCAGGCACTTTGGTACCTTTCACTTATCCATATCAAACAAAAAAATGTAGATCTGGCTAGCGAAAAGCTAACTATGCTCGTTCGTTTGGATAATGGCTATGCAGCACGTGCACAGCAACTATTGGATCAACTTTAGCTTCGAGATCCTCGCTTTAGAAAGCTTTTGACTGAATAGAATACAAAAAGAAACAAGAGTAAACTGATCATGGCGTATGTGGCCCAGTTAATCGGCCCATCCGTTCCTTCTGATTTCCCCACTAAAACAAAGCCCGCCCAATAATAAGGGTTTGAGGTGATGTCATCAGATGTTTGCAGGTATTCAAGTTTTGCATTGCGAAGTGCTTCAGCATTCCCTTGACCGCTTTTTATATTTTGATAAAAGACGCTCATAATCTCTGATGTAGATCGATCTGGCACAGACCATAAACTGGTCATAATATCTCTCACTCCACTGTAAATAAATGCTCGGGCCAGGCTCATCACACCTTCTCCGTCTTGGAAACTACCAACACCTGTATTACATGCGCTAAGACCAACCAGGTGTGCTGCAAAACGCATATTGTATAATTCATAAGCATACAAATAACCATCGTTAATGCTGTCTTCCTGTAGCAAGAATCTTGATTGATTAGGATTTTCTTCCTGCACTAAGGCGTGAGTCGCTAAATGGATAATTCTCACTTTCTGAGCATGATCTTTAAAATCAGTTTCAGTGGCAGCTATACCTAAGGTGGGTTGGGTATTGTACAAACTTGCGATGAGGTTAGCCTCCGCATTCGTATGAGGTAATATAGTTAGCAACTTAGACCTATCTTCTTTAGAAACACTCTTGTTATGTGGATCTCCAATTTGAGGGGCATAGATCATGATTTCATCTTTTACCTCACCGGCAAGCTGCGCATGCTCAAATAGCAGATAGCTGATAGAGGGTGAATAATTAATAGTTGCCGTGTTAATTAAAAAGTTGACTGAATTACCCTCTTTATGAGTAATCAAGGCATCAAATGACAGATAGTGTAGAAACCCATCAGGAATAATCGTGAGCTCTTTTGTAGTTCCTTGAAAAAGAGAATGTTTCAAAAAGCTGTAGACTTTTTGAGCAGTATTAATGTAAGAGGGTGATCGTTCAGTGATCTGTTGATTCAATTGTGCGATTTCTTTGCGAAGAGATACATTGTTAATGATCTTATCAAAATGCAAACCTTCTGAACTGAAGCAGATATAATAGATCTCTTTCTCTGAAA
>JBCCSU010000099.1:0-15813 GCA_039199635.1 Bacteroidota bacterium
ATATCCATAGCGTAAAAACATCATTGATCTAAAGTTTGTTTGTGACGAGAAAAAACCAGTGGTTATACATAAAAGAAGAAGTTATCATTTGTTTAGAATAATTCTTAATAAAGTTTGAGAGCTACGCTTTCCCTTGTAGCTTAGTAATACCAGAGTAGACAATGTCGGTTCATAGAAAAACTATCTTCGGTTTTGTTCACCAGGAAAAAGCGGTCCTGACACTAACGATAACTTTTATGGCTTTGGGTACCGCCTTCGAATTACTTCTATTACATCATTACGAAGATGTATGGCAGCTGATCCCTCTGCTGCTTATTGGAATGTCCATCATTATATTTTTTTTACGATTTTTGATACCTTCTACGGTTATAGTGACAATTTTTAAGTTTTTAATGATCAGTTGTGGATTAAGTGGTGTACTTGGAATTTGGCTTCACTTAAAGGCCAATATGGAATTTGAAAAAGAACTGCACCCCCACTCATCAGGATTGAATCTGCTATTAGAAACACTGTCAGGAGCTTTACCGGCTTTAGCTCCGGGGAGTATGATTGTCTATGCCTTTGTTGGCTATTTATATATTTTATTAATCTTAAAACCATCAAAATGAATCACCTATTTAAACTGTTATACGCAATTACAGTTCTCAGCTTGGTTGCCTGTTCTTCCTCAAACACCCAAGAGGAGGCAAATGATCAAGCGGAAGATAATGTCAGTACCGTGGAAGAGGTGGCTAAGCCTCAGGAAATTGAATCCCTCATTAACCCTAACCTTGCCTCTGAAGAAGAACTGAAATCCGCAGGTCTTAATGAAGACTTAGTGGTTCAAGTTGTGCAGAACAGACCGTTTATGTCTATGACTGATTTCGATACCCTACTGGGTGATGAGGTGGACAATAGCGAAAAAGAGAAACTTTATACCAAACTCTTTATACCTTTTAACTTAAACACTACACCGGAGGATGATTTCAAGCTCATTCCAGGCGTAGGTGATCGTATGGCGCATGAGTTCGAAGAGTACAGACCGTATGTAAAGGTTGAGCAGTTTAGAAAAGAAATAGGTAAATACGTAGATGAATCAGAAGTAGCCCGGTTTGAAAAGTACGTTTTTGTTCCGGTGGAATTGAATACCGCTTCACAAGAAGAAATATTAGCTATTCCTGGTGTAGGTGAACGTATGCTTCACGAATTTGAAGAATACCGCCCCTATAAAAGTTTAGAGCAATTCCGCAAAGAGATAGGAAAGTATGTTGATGACAAGGAACTGTCTAGGCTAGAACGATTTGTCTATTTGAGCGAACAAAGCGAATAACTTAACTTTTTCCCGGTACGCCTTTTGGACCCAGAAAAGCTAATCTTTTCTAAACAGTGTTGTCAGCAACCCAATTACCTGGAAAGATCACCTTAAGGAAAAAGCGTTTGAATATGTTTTATCCTCAGAGTGTTTGACTTGTATATGCTGAATTTTCAAAATAGGTAGCCTCCGCTAATTCTTGACTGATCAGCAAGCTGCAGCAAAATAATTTGGAATTATCTAAAAAGTTAAAATCGATTTGGCAGAGTTTTTGTTTTTCAAATAGTAATCAAACTCCGTGTCACTTATGAAAAATATCTTATTGCTCTCTTGTGTTGTATTATGTGGAATGTTGTTAGTAGCAGGTTGCAGTAAAAAGCTGAAGCATACAGACAACAAGTTTAAAAAAATTGACCAGCCCTTTGACGAAAAGAAGTATTACTCCGATAAGAAATACTACCGATCTACCGGGCAAGGTAAAGCATTGGATCTTACGGTGGCGAAACGAATAGCTGAAACTAATGCCCGGCAGGCGATAGCTTCACAAATAGAAGTTAAAGTAAAAAGTGTAGGCGAACAGTTTTTGCAAAACCGAGAAATTACAAATAAGTTGGAAACTACTTCTAAATACGAAGACATTACGCGCACTGTTATTAATGAAACACTCACTCAGGTGAAGATTATCGGTCAGGAATCTTTTCAAAATCAAAAAGGTGGCTCCGGTGAATATATCCATTATGTAGCGATGGAAATGCCCACCACAGCTGTTGCGGATAATCTATCTCAAAAAATATCATCCGATGAATCACTGAAACAGGATTTTGATCTACAAAAATTCCGAGAAATCTATGAGAAAGAGTTGGAAGACTTTAAAAACGGTAACTAGCATAAAAAAGGCATTCTTGATTTTAGGATGCCTTTTTTTTAGCAGTGATGGAACACAAGTCTGGGCGCAATTAAGAAAAGCACCATCCTGGGTACGTAAGGTACCTATTAACGATGATGCATTTTACGGTGTGGGTATGGTGAGTATGAAGGATTATTCAGCGTATCGTGCTAAAGCCAGGAAAATAGCCTTAAGAGAAATAGTCGAAAAGATCTTTGTGTCCATTAATTCGAGCTCTAGCCTGGAAACCACTTACCGTGATGATCAGGTAGATTACCTTTTGAATGAAACCGTTTCAATAGCCTCTTCTAATTTTTTAATGGGGCATAAAAAAGTCAGCGAGTGGATAGATAAAAGAAAGGATAATTACTATGTTCTGTTCCGGCTCGATAGGTCCACGTATCAAGAGAATAGAAAAGAATATTTTGATTCGTTCAATGCTGTAATATCGCTGATACAAAAAGAGGCACAAATGCTTTTTGATCGCGGTGAAATAGGTCGCAGTACTACGAAGCTTAGTCAGGCCATAGAAAAGTTAGATCAGGAAATTAATCGACTGGTGGAGCCGGAGTATAGTATTCAATTGCAAAAACTTAAACTTGAATCTATTTATGAGCTTGAACGACAGATAGACCAGATCGCGTTCAATGTAGAAAAAGAGTATAATTTCAATGCCACTCATCGTGAACCTCTAGTGATTGAAAACTTTTTGATCACTAAGGATTCAAAGGTCCCGTTGAATGGTCTAGACCTTAGCTTAAAAGTATTACAAGGTGATGTTTTCCGTTATTCTTTTGATCATGAAAACCATGAAGCACTTAGTATTTATGGACTATTTCCCCAAAAAGGAGTGGCTGTAATTCAGATTATGGTTGAAGTTATGCTGGAAGATGACGTAAAAAGTGCGCTAAGTCCAGCGGTGGAGAGTACGGTAAAGTCAGGCCCTATAGTCATCAATTTCACACCATACAATCTCACATTTGCGCTGAATTCCAGTACATCTTTTGAAGGAGAAGAAGATATATTCAACTTTTTCCGTAACATAACCAACGACCTAGGATTGGTAGAAGTACAGGAAAACGGTATGGTAGACCTAAAGATTGATATCAAACCGGTAGGTAATGTAAAAAAACAGCCAGGAGGTCATTATTTGAGTGATCTCACATTTGAAGTAAGTATTTTGGATACTAAAAATGAGAGAAGTATCTTCCGATATTCACTACCTCGGGCGAGTGTAAAAGCAAAAAATCGTGATGCTACGGTATTCCAGTCTTTCAGCAAAGCGACCAATCTGTCAGATCAGTTTCTTCAGGGTTTTATCACCGCGCTGTGTACCATACATTTCTAATGGCTAGTAAACTATCGGCCAATACGCCATATCCTCAATCAACTTGAGGAATTGGTATAAACTCCATCTGTACTTCGGAGTAGCTTACTCCATTTTGAAAGTTCTGATGAAGGTAATTGATCTCTTTTATTTAAAGCGTAAAATTCTCCGACTGAACATGTGATCATAGAACATTGTTATTCCCATGAAAGAACATTATCAATATGCTATCCTGGACTGAAGTAATTGAATTCTCGAAAAATGGCAATCCAAAACCGGATTTTCGTGTAGAAAAAAGTGAAGAAGAATGGAAGGCGTTACTTACTCCGGAACAATATAGAATTACACGGCAAAAGGGTACGGAAAGAAGTTTTAGCGGTGACTTATGCTACTCGTATGAGCCAGGTATCTATTCCTGCATTTGTTGTGACACACAACTATTTGATTCTACCATCAAATTTGATTCGGGAACGGGCTGGCCCAGCTTTACGCAACCTATTAAAGAAAATGCAGTGAAATACGAGGCTGATCACTCTTTCGGCATGACTAGAGTGGAGATCATGTGCAATACGTGTGATGCTCATCTTGGTCATGTATTTCCGGACGGACCCGCGCCCAGCAAGTTAAGATACTGTGTTAATTCAGCGTCTATAAAATTAAATAAAGCGGCTAAGGTGCAGTAGAGGGTTAAAAAGTATCTATTCCACCCGGAGTATAATGGCGTTGGGGATATTAAAAGCAAACTTAGTTCCTTTTCCAAAGTCACTAGAGATACTTATAGACCCCCCCAGTTTATCTATGGTTTCTTTTACGATGTACAATCCCAGCCCGCTACCGTCTGAGCTCTCATTTCCCCGGTAAAACATATCGAAAATACTCTCCAAATGTTCTTTTCGAATCCCTACTCCATTATCTTCTATCACTATTTTCGCCTCATCGGAATTTTTGTTTATATCAATGGAAAGAAATGACTCTTTTCTACTGTCATAATACTTAATAGCATTGCCAATGAGATTTTTAAAAATAATCATCAGGCGAACAGGGTCACCATGAAAAAGTGTTTCACCGGTAATATTGAGCCGAATATCTATATCTGATTTATTAGGCATATTACTCAGCTCCTGCAGGACGTTTTCAATGACAACTTCAAACTGAATTTCCTCAATACTAGAGGGAAGATTTTCGTTCTGAGAGTAGCTTAGAATGGACTTTATAAAATCATCTTGTTTCTTCACACTCTCTTTGATCATATTGTTCATCTCTTTGATGCGCTCCACATTATCCTCTTCGGCTATCAGCGTAGTAAGGCCTAGAATAGAGGCTAAAGGCGCACGTAGGTCATGGGAGGTATGGTATACGAAAGAATCAAGTTCAAAATTTTTAACCTCAAGTTTTTCCTGAATTGCCTTCCGGTCGGAAATGTCAAAACGGATAAATACATACTTAGTCACCTCATCCGATTGATCTTTAAAAGGAACTATGTAGGTATCCAACCAAATGAAATCTCCGCGCTTTGTTTGACTTTTAACTTCGCCATGCCAGACCTCTTCATTGATTGAAATACTTTCCCAGATATCATCATAATAATCTTGTGCGTGATTACCCAATTTCATTATAGTATAAGGCTGACCGATCAATTCATCCCTGGTATAGCCGCTTATCTCTACGAAGCGATCGTTAACGTAGGTTAGAATTCCGTTTTTATCTGCTTCTGATACCAGCGCTGAAAGATCAAGAGCCTTTTTTTGAAAGTCTAGCTGATAAATCGTTTGCTTCAATAGGTCTTGAAACTGTTTGGTTTCAGTTATATTTTGGGTAAGAAAAACACCAGCTACAATATTTCCATTACGATCTTTCCCGGGTGAACCATGAAAAACATAATGTTCTCCATTATGTGGGTATTCAAATTTAACATGATCACCCCGCATTACTCTCTCAAAATAAGGCTTCAAAAAATTGAGCCGGGTTTTATCATAAACCTCCGAAATAGTTTTTCCTACATAGTATTCGCTGGTTCTGCCAATTCTATCGAACTCTTCCCCTTCCGCAATAATGAACCTATAATTAGTATCAATGAGAAAAATAGCTCCGTTTGGAATATTATTCCCTAAAGTTTTATAGTAGTTAAAGTAAGTTTCCTTTTCTTGTTCGGCCTTTTTGCGATCACTAACATCTCTCGAAGTGCTCAGTATAAGCATCACATTGCCCTCATCATCAAAAATAGGTCGGCTGTGTGCCTCTATCCACTTAGACTGACCATCCTTAGTCTGAAACATCACCTCCATTTTTGGTGGTGGGCCCTGGTTCTCTCCTGCCCCACTTCTTTGGCGGTCCTGCTCAAGCTTATCCAAAAAATCTGGGTGAAATAAATCAAAAGGTGATTTCCCCACGAGTTCTTCCGGTTCATAGCCCGTAAGTTCTTTTACTGACGGAGATACATAGAGATACCTGGTGGTGGTAGGATCGTGTAAACACACCAAATCACTGACATTTTGAGAGATAAGCTTGAACTTATCTACCTTTTCAGTTAAAACCCGTTGTATGTCTGTTAGTGCGAAGCTCGCATCACCGCTTTTACTCGTTTCTAGATCGTCATTCAGAAAATGAAGCGCTTTAGCCAGTTTGGTTTGTTCAGATTCCTTTTCATCAGGAATCACGTTACCCACCGCATATACCAATTCAGAAGTATCAGCCGATTTAAACCTCCAGTATACATTGATGGCAGCTTTTCCGCTGTTCATCGCTAATTGAACCGATTGCTTCTTTTGATCTAAAATTGTCTGATCCCATATTTTATCAAAAGGGCTCTGGTATTCCTGAAGTAGCAACAATGAAAAGTCTACCCCTTCCAAATGAGAAGGTTTCACGCCAAGTGCTTTGAAAAACATCTGATTGAACATCAAGATATTTTTGTTGTTGTCTAAAACACAATGGAATTCTTCGGATAGCGAAATCAGTTCTTCATAATCCGGGGTCAATTGTATAAGTTTATCGTTCATAAATCCTAACGAAACTGTTTAAGCAAGATAATAATTAATTTGGACAACCAATCTTCACTTAATAAACTTCAAACCAGCCAAAGCATAGCGCCTGCCCTTTCCAGGCTCCGTAAAACCTTGGGAGATGAAAGAGTGAGTGAAAAAACACATAAGTATGAGATAGCCACATTTGAAAGTAACAAAAAGATTTTGGCTGTTATCTACCCCAACACAACGGAACAGGTGGCCGATTGCCTGAAAATAGCTAACGAATTCAAATTAAGCATATATCCGGTCAGCGGTGGAAAGAATTATGGTCTAGGTTCCACGGTACCAAACGTTTCCGGATCACTAATATTAGACCTGAAACATTTGAATAGGATCTATGATTATGATGAAGAACTGGCTCATGTTACCTTGGAGGCTGGTGTTACTTTCAAGCAGTTAGAGCAGTTTCTGGAGGATGAAGGTGGTAGGCTTATTATGGACGGCATTGGAAGTACTCCGGAGGCTAGCATTGTAGGTAACACAGTAGAAAGAGGCCATGGTATGGGGCTTTACGCCGATCGGCTTGATCACGTATGTGCTATGGAGGTGGTTTTACCCAACGGAAGCATTATAAATACGGGCTTTGAACGATATGGTGAAAATAAGGTAGCTAAATTGTCTAAATGGGGATTAGGACCTGCTTTAGATGGTATTTTTACTCAATCGAGCTTTGGAATAGTAACCCGGCTTACTATGTGGCTAAGACCTAAACCTAAATTTTTTCAATCGCTTATTATCCATGCTCCCACGTCTGATCAAATGGCTGTTTTGGTCGATAGATTCAGGCAAATGCGGTTGGACGGTTTGAACGTTTCTATGCGTATATTCAACGATTATAGACTGGTAGCCTTTTCCAGTCAATATCACAACCTTAAAAACAATACCAAAGACTACCTAAGTCAGGAAGACATTGATAAAAATAAGCCTGAGGGTAGCGGTCAATGGATTGGAATAGCTGGCCTTTATTCATTTTCGCCCCTTCACGCTAAGGCAGAGCGAGAATTCATTTTAGATACACTCAAAGATCAAGACTTAGCTATAGAGGTAATCGACAAAGAGGAAGCTGATCTAAGAGTGAGACAGGATCCCTCTAAAAGAGAGGAAATGGATTTCTTTTTCTATAAAAGTAGTCTGGCTGGGTATACTACCGATAAAGCAATAAACATGTGTTATTGGCGTGTGCCTGGAGAAATTCCAAGTAAAAAAGACATTCACAAAGATAGTTGTGGCCTGTATTGGTATTGCCCGGTAATACCGTGCAGAGGTAAAGATGCGCTTATTGCGGCAAATAAAATTCAAGAGATCTCGTATAAATATGCCTTAGAACCTAATATAGGTTTTTTGTTCATCTCAGAAAGAGCTTTAGACATCACCGGAGCCATATGCTTTAACAAGCAGAACCCTGAGGAAGCAGAAAGAGCGGCAAAATGCCATGACGAAATATTGGAAAGTATGCTGCAACTTGGTTACCCACCTTATAGATTAGGTATTCAATCTATGAATATGTTCAGCAACACTGAAACATATTCGCAGGATCTTTTGAAGAGACTCAAGACTACGCTAGATCCGCATAATGTGCTGGCAGCCAAGCGTTATTCCTCTTTGTAGGGAGAAATTTTATGCTGAACGTATGTAATAAGAAACAAATGAATTGTTCTATTTTACTATTTCGCTGTAAACAGATGTGATTTCTTACATTAGGCAGTAAAAGGTCTTTTCAATCTTATTTTCACTTTATTTTATTCTGATTAAAGTATCAACCACAACATCAGATTACTATTGAAATAATACTATTAAAATATTTTAATAGTTAAAACTCTCTCTCTCGACCTACACTGAACTTTTAGCAGGCAGACTACCCGCTTACTTGGTTTTCATTCTCCTAAGTTCGCATCATCGAGTCTTTTCTACGTTTATAGTTGTTCCCATGTGCATTATTATTTCATCAGCGACTGATCGCTACGATCTCGCTCATCTTTATTTGGAAAATCACAAGGCCACACTACGCCATTACAAAGTTTCTGGTATTTCATCCATTAGTTCAAGTTGGAAATATAATCCAAATGCTCAGATGGTCATTGCTATTTGTCCGGATAGCAATGAGATGTTAGGTGCAGTAAGGTTAGAAATATTTGGTGGTACCGAGCGACTTCCCATGGTTGAGGCACTTAAAAGTATTGGTCATGAAGTAGATTATTTCGTTTCTGAGCTAGCGGTAAATAAGGGATTGGCAGAATTATGTGGTCTTTGGTGCAAACCGGGAAACTCAGCTAAAGATCTTCCTAAGAAATTGATCAAAGCGGCACTCGAATATGCCAAAAAAATAAACATATCTCACATCATAGGTTTTGCAAATGAATACTCTCTTCCCACAGTTCAAAACCTGGGCTTCACTCACGTTGACAACCTGGAAAATGAAGGAATCTTTTGCTATCCTACCAAACAATACAAGACCTACGTTGTACATTATTCAAATGCGGAAGATAAAAAAGCTGTATTGGAGTTAGAAACAGTATCCAACTCTTACAGCTAAAGGAGATCATCTGTCAAGTAGGTGAATTTCTGATTATGATGTAACCAATGACATCCAGTTTTCATTGCTCGTTACTCCGATGTGATACTTTAGTTTTTTTCCTCCTTGATCAGTTCATCATTTACCCATAGACCACGAGCTACTACTTTTCCATCTTCGTTGTAAAAAGTACCACGCCCATTTCGTTGATCGTTTTCCCAGTCTCCTTCGAACCTATCACCATTGGGCCAATAATAAGTACCTTTTCCCTCTCGTCTATCCCGGACATAGCTGCCGATGTAGTATTGCCCATCAGGCCAATAGAAGGTTCCTTCTCCACTTCTTTCATTATTTTTCCAATGGCCTTCATAGCGACTTCCGGTTTTGAATAATCCCATACCTCTGCCATTAGCTTTACCCCCTTTTACCTGACCTACGTAATAGATCGTATTTCCTTTACTGCTCTTAAACTCAAGGTATTCGCCAAAGGATCGCTGTTTTAACTGAGTATTCACCTTGTTCAATTTTAAAAGAGCTTTTTCAAGAGCAAAGCTTATCGAATCATATTTGCGAACCTCAAAGGGTGTAGCTGTTCTGGAGATGATCAAAGAATCAGGAGCCGGAGAATTATCTTTGATCTTTTTTTGCTCAATGACTTTTTGCTGCGTAATCAATTGCTGAGCCAGCTCTACCCGCAGTGAGATCACATCATTAAAAACGCTGTCCTCTTGCAAATAACTCGAGTAGCTTTGTAACGCCTTGTCATACGAGCCGGTAAGTAATAAAGAATCAACTGAGGCTAGTCTCTGGTACATCAAGCTATTATCACTGAGTAACGCTACAGTTTTTTGACTATCCAAAAGATCTTGCTGTAGGTTTTGAGCTGAAATAAAATAATAGATAAGTAAGAGGGTAGACACTATCATCGACCCAAGCACGACTATTTTCCGCTTTAAACCTCTTTTTCGCATATCCAATTATTCGCCCATATGAATGGGTGGAAGTTTATCTTTTACCTTTCTAATATCAGGTGAGAAATATACGTGAAATCTTAGTGTATAACGCTGTTTATAAAAAGCTCCATTCGCCAATTCCTGCCCCTGTGAATACATAAATCCCGTAGCTACGGTCAATCGAGGATTTATGATATATCCTAAAGACGTATGAAGTCTCAGGTCCTCCATAGGGCTGTCAATCACCGGCTGACCACTCTGCATGATTAATTCAGCCTCAGGTGATATGTACCAAGTTTGCGAACCCAACTTTGGCTTATTTAAGGGTATTTTAAACCGAACCATATATCGCCATCGGTTCCGAAAAATATAATCACTATTATCACTAAATCCCTGTGACCACCGATGCTCAATACGAAGCCTGTGATAGACCATAAACCTGGATATAGGCATCGCAAATTGATATTGGTGCCAGATGCGCCATTCCGGAACTGTTCTGCGTTCATTCTCCATCTCATCCGTATTGAAATTGACTCTCAGTACACCACCTAAACTTACCGTCAAATTTTTGGAATATAAATAGCTGATAGCGTGTCTATTATAAATTTGAGCCCACTGGCCGGCAAACGGGGTATTCTCAGTTTCCTGAAACCTGAAATGGGTCTGTGCTATCCAAAATAATCTTTTAGTCAAGCGAATGTTGCCATATGTATTGATCCATAAGCGCGTGGCCGGTTCTTTGATTTCCGATTCACTGGGTCTTTGATCTACATCCTGACCTCTCGAAATGATCGAAAATATCACTAGGAAGAAAATTAAGGAGAGAAAATAACGACTAACCCTATTCATGTTTCAATTAGCTTCTGCAGCCGGTATTTTCAATAATTGAAGTACTTCGATAGGATCATTCTGATTTTTCAGCTTTCGCTCAAGTTTTCTGGTATTTTCCGTCTTAAGCTCTAACATTCTCGAGTTGGTGTTTTTAAGCTGTGCAATGAGCTCACCTAGATTATCGCAGGTGATATTGTTCTGTACTTGCTCTAGTAGGTAAGGTAATAATATATTTTCGTAGGCTTCCAAAACAGGCTTTTTAATCTGTTCGTCCATTAAAGTAGAAGTAAAAGGGTTCCAGACCCGATCCATATATTCCTGGTTAATAACAGCAGATCTAGCCGGAACTTCAGAGACTTCAAGCGCCAATGTATTCAGACTATCCAGACAATTCACCAATTGATCCGCTCGGTTGATCCGCTCTGAAATATCTTTAAGTTCAGAATACTCACTTACTATTTCATTACCTGTAATCTTCAAACTGGATATTGTTTTTCCAATGGCACCATCATTTATCGTGGCAAGTGAATCTACGCGCTGATCCAGCAACTTCATTCTTTGGTATAATGCTCTTTCAAGCTGATCTAGCTCGGCCTGGCGTTCTTGCTTAAGAATTCTGCTATCCAAGGAACTTTGAATAGCTTCAAGACGCTCAAGAACAGCTTCTGAGAAGATTTTTAGGTGAATCAAACTATCAGACCGATCGATCGACTCTTTCTTTAGAGAGCTTTCGATTACTTGAGTATATGTTTGATTGTCAACAGTATAGGTCACTTCTAAGGATGTGAAATTCTTACCAGCCGGCAGTAGATGTGAAAGCAGATCGCTGCGGGAGATGTAGGTAAGAATATCGCGCTCATCGTAGCGTGATAGCTTCCTCAAGGGCTCTAACCATTCACTATTAATGGCCGCCACTGCACTGTATTGATAGGCGACCTCCTCATCGGCCAGTTTAAGTAGATTGAGTTGCGCATTATTGAGCAATCGTTCAGTAATTATTTCAGAGTGGTCAACGTTAGATCTAATAGATTTCACCTGTTGAACTTCTTGATCGTTTAAAGGAAAGTGCTTGACCTTTACTTTAAAGGCCGGCGTAAAGGATTTAGCCCCAAGGTTTGTAAAAATTTGGCTTACTTGTTTATAATATTCAGCATGTTGCTCCAGAATACCATACATAAGATAATTGACAGAGGTATCAGAATGTTGAAGTAACTCTCGATGTAGTTCTAGAATGCTAATGTATCGGTCGTCCAGAGTTATGACTTGTTTTACCGCTTGGTCAGCCATATATGCGTTAATTGTATCTGTATTACTTCCTGAATAGGAGTAGATCTTATTCAGATTACCTTCACTAAACTGCCAATTCTCAACTTCTGAGGCAGTTTCATTAGCGTATAAAGACCAAACATCGTGTGCTAATCCGTCCCTTAAAAATCTACCAAGAAGAGAATAGTCTGTGTTATCAATCCTAAAACTGCGCTGGGGAATGCCGCTTTCAAAGTTGAATACACTTTTGAATACATTTTCTGTTACAGAGGAATTATCCAAATGTTGAACTAAATGCGTCCATTCTCCGTGGGGCTTACCGTCCAGCATCATACCTTTAGCGCTGTGAAGGGTGCCGCTTATATTTACCTTATATTTATAATTACCAAGTTCTAATCTGTCGCCAGCATTGAACTTCCCAAATTCAAAGATCCATTCACCCACTGGTACATGGTTCATAAAAGAACCCCGGCAAGAAAAAAAGTCATCTCCTTGCTTTAATAAGCTGGGCAAATCTGCTTGCTGCATTTCAAAATCACCATGTAACACTGTGTCACCGTCTAGCAATTTATAGTCAAATTCAGTTTTACCGGTATATGATCCCACGCGATACGGGCCTGCATAATGTAAGCTGTTTTGACTTAGGGAAACAGTAGTGGTAAGACACGAAAGGAGAATCAGTATTGAAAAGCGCAGCACCATGCAGGAATAATCAGTCGCAAAGAAACTAAATTTCGAGTACAAGATTCAGCGATAAATTATTTTACTGCTGAAACCTCCAAAAGTGGTAGAATTTATCGATTAGTTACCTTTTGTATAGTTTAATGAACCTTCACTTTTAAAAGCGTTGATGCCCGGATTACTCAATTCCCGGCTCGCGCTTTAGAAAACTCAATAGCCCATCAAATATAGTCTGCACTTCAGAATTCCGCAGGTCATAATCCCTACTGCCCTTGGCCGTAATGGAATAATATTTACGGGTTCTATTCTTAACTTCCTTATGGAACGATTTGATCATGCCTTTCTCCTCTAACTTATGCAAAATGGGATATAAACTGCCCTGGGTGATGCTAAATTGATCATGACTCAATAGGCGCACATTTTTCTCAATTTGATAGCCATACATGGGAGAATTTCCGTTCAGCAACTTTAAAATAAGTATGGGGTATATGCCTTTTAAAAGTTCTGCCTGGTCTTTACTCATTTCTCAGCGTTTTTGATGGATTAGTGTGGGCAGCCTTTAAAATAGTGTAGGATGTAGACACTACTACAAAGCCAATCATGAGCAGCAATGGTGCGATGAGACTAAAGGCGGATATGTCAATACGGTAGGCAAAGTTCTGTAACCAGTTATTCATGAGCCAGACGATAAAAGGGGTCACCAGGCCAAATCCAACCACAATTAATAACAAATATTCCTTAGTAAACAACCTTAATATTTGAAATGAAGATGAACCTAAAATTTTACGAATGCCAATTTCTTTGATCCTTATCAGAGTATCAAAATAGGTCAGTCCTAAAAGTCCAATGGCCGCAATCAAAATAGAAAGAACACCGAATAGCTTGACCATAAGTTGTGTTTGAGACTCGGCTTTGTACTGACTTATAAAGCGGTCTTCGATAAAAAAGTAGTTTAAGCTTTCCTCAGGAAATATTCCAGACCAGATCTCTTCAACTTTCTCAAGGTTCGATCGGTGATTTACATTCTCTAGTTTTACACTTAAAAAATGGTTTCGGGGAGGTTGTATATCCATCACCATAGGTCTAATGTCATGATGTAGTGATTGAAAATTAAAGTCATTGACTACGCCAATGACCCTTCCTTGCTTGAGATAACGTCCCTCGTCATTTTGCGCAGAATAACTCAAAGGTTGATCAATGGCCTCATAAAATGGTTCGAAGCCAAAAAGAGAAGCAGCCTGTTTATTGATGATAAAATTAGAAGTATCTGCCGCGTTAAGTAACGAGAAACCTCTACCAGCCATGATTTCAATATCATATACCTGAAGAAATTCATAATCGATATGTAGCCTACCCATATTGATAGAATCAGATGAGGTGTAATAATTACTAGAGTACAGTTGATCACCTCCCATGTGGTGGCTTGATAATGCTACGGATTCGACAGATTCAAGTCCACTCAGTCTATTTTTGAGTTCGGTCAAACGTCCGAATTCTTGATTCGTATTACTCAGCTGAATGGCCAATACATTCTCCTTTTTGAATCCGGTATCTTGATTAAAAAAAAGCTCCATTTGGTCAGTGATGATGAATGATGAAGTGATCAAACCGATACAGGCAATAAATTGAACGATCAACAATATTCTCCTCAGTGAAAATAACTGTTTAGGCTGTCCTTTATAAATATCTCCCTTGAGTGAAGGTATAATCTTCAAGTCTGACATTCTTAAGGCAGTGTACGTACCGGATAGTACCGTGAGTACAATAATTGAGAAAAGTAGAAATAAACTGATTTCCCAGAGCGAAGGCATTGATAAGGTAGTCTCCAAAAACGCATTGAGGTAAGGAATTAGGGTGTATAAAAGGATTAAGGAAAGCACATGGGCTAGCAAGCAAAATACGAAGGATTCCGAAACGAACCTCAGAAAGATCAGCCAGCGGTTACTCCCCATGACTTTTATCATACCTACCTCTTTTGTTCGCTTTAATGTGCTGGCACTCGTTAGATTAATATAATTGATGATAGACATCATCATAATCAACAGGCCGATGATGAAAGCTATCGCAATGGACGTTTTATCGACATTTGGAGTAAGTTCATCGTTCCTATTCCCACCCAAATGGATCTGGTTCAGAGATTGTAAGCTAGCTGAAATAGTATTCTCAGGAATTCGTGAATCGAGTATATCCTGGGTTTTGGACTGTACTACCTGTGGGGATGTATCATCTCGCAGTTGAATATAGGTGTAATAGTACCGGATACCCCAGTTATCGATAATATTAAACCAGAAGCTTTTCCCGAGCGTGGAAAAAGAACCAATCAGATCTGCCTGTATATGAGAGTTAGATGGGAAATCTCGCATTACTCCGGTTACAGTAAGCACTACATCATCCTCATAAATGATTTGTTTACCCAAAGGATCTTCGGAACCAAAATATCGATAAGCAGTACTTTCAGTTAGTACTACCTGGTCGGGCCTAGATAATACTTTTCGAGGATTTCCGATGAGCAAATCAAAGGAGAATACGGAAAAAAAGGATGAATCAGCCCAGACCAACCCATTCTCAAGGAACTGCTCCTGATCTTCCGGACGAATAGAAACCGGTAAACGGTACTTCATAAATCGTACAGTGTTCAGCACTTCAGGAATTTCTTCTACCAAGGCAGGCCCCCAAGGGGCACCGGAAAATGCCGTACGCGATATATCCCCTTGTTTGGTTGGTCTTTCCGTCACGATGCGGTAAATCGAGTCTTTATTTGCATGAAACTGATCATAGCTTTTCTCATGATAGATATGAAGCAGCAAAGCCAGAAAGATTGTGGTACCCAAAACCAGCCCCGATAGCTTTAAGACCGTTACAAATTTATTTCTGGATAGGGACCTAAGCCCCAGTTTGAAATAGCTTTTAAGCATAGTAAAAAGGTTTAGTTGTGTGTACATACGCTGGTTCGTGGGTACTACATGTTCTGAAATGCAGGTTTTAAGTGCTTCTTGAAAAGTATATCCTTCCTCAATAAGATCTTCGACTTGCTCACCAA
>JBCCSU010000100.1:0-15777 GCA_039199635.1 Bacteroidota bacterium
CCGCGGATAAAGATGAAGTACTAGTAGTCTCCGGAACAGGGGATGTACTTGAACCTGACAATCAAATTGCGGCTATTGGTTCAGGAGCTATGTATGCACAATCTGCTGCTTATGCCCTGAAAAAGCACGGGAAGGACCTATCGGCCAGAGATATAGTTAGAGAGAGCCTAAACATCGCGGCCGATATCTGTATTTATACGAATCATAATCTAATTATAGAAGATCTATGATCACAATTTACCATAACCCTGCTTGTAGAAAGAGTCGTGAAACTCTAAAGCTTATTACGGATTCAGGGGCTAAGGTGGAAGTTGTAGAATACATTAAAAAGCCACTTACCAGGGTAGAACTTTCTGAAATACTTCAAAAGCTAGAGATGGAGCCTGAAGAACTAGTCAGAAAAGGTGAAGCCATCTTCAAAGATAAATTCAAGGGTAAAGAGTTCTCCAAAGATGACTGGTTAAAGATTATGATAGAGTATCCAAAACTTATGGAGCGTCCGATTGTGGTTAAAAAGGATCAGGCTATTATCGGGAGACCACCTGAAAACGTACTGAAACTGCTCTAGTTTCTAATAATCCAGAGGCGTAGTTTCCTGTTTAGAAAGCTCTATTACTTTTTCATATTCTTCATTATCCAGATCTCGCTGAAAGAAGTTGATAGGATCGATAGGCTTGTATTTAAACAATACCTCATAGTGTAAATGTGGTCCTTGGGAGCGTCCGGTGTTACCCACATAGCCTATGATCTGTCCCCGCTTAACAGATTCGCCATTTGTAATATTAAAACTATTTAAGTGAGCATATCTTGTTTGATAGCCATAGCCGTGATTGATAAAAATTACATTTCCATAGGTAGTAGATCGGTATAAACTCGTCACCGTCCCATCTCCGGTAGCATAAATTGGCGTTCCTATATTTGCTGTAAAGTCTATGCCTTCGTGAGGGTGTATTTTCTTGAGAATAGGATGAAAACGTCTGGGATTAAACCCTCCCGCAATACGTTTTAATTCTTTGTTATTGATTGGCTGAATGGCGGGTCTTGATGACCAGATTCGCTCCTTTTCTTCAAGAATAGTAGATATTTCGTCATAGGATTTACTCTGAATGTAAAGTTTCTTTTTCAATCCATCTACTTCACGGTAAGTACCGATAATTCGTTGAGGGTCTGAAAGTTCACTTTTAGAAAGGGATTCATATCTATCGTGACCACCTGTACCACCTGATCGAATGGTATTAGGGATAGGTTCAGTATCTAATATAACGCGGTAGATATGATCATCCTTAAATTCAAGCTCCTGTACGTGATCATAGGCAGTCGCCAATTCACTATTAAGCAAGGTCCAATCTAATTTGAGTTGTTCATTTTCAGCTCTTAAAACAGACTCTTTTATAGGAGTAAAATTGGCACGATAAACATAGATGATACCCAAAGCCAGCACAATAGAGATACACATAAATCCCATAAAATTCCAGAACATACCTCTTCTGGTAACCTTGATAGGCTCATATTTACAAGTCTCCGTATTATAGTAATATCTAACTTTAGCCATTACCGACTGTCATGCAGCTCAAAAAATTAATCAAAGGATTGATTTTCACGTGTCGCTAATTTTAACAACTTTTTATAGTCCTTGTCATCTAATCCGTACATTAAAAAATTTAGAGGATCAATTTTTTGTCCATCCTTTATCACCTCATAATGTACATGCGGTGCAATTGAACCACCTGTACTGCCTACATACCCAATGATATCACCTCGCTTCACGTCTGCATCTTTACGCGTAGCGATGCTTCCCAAGTGCGCATACTTAGTTTCGTAACCATTGCCATGGGCGATCTGCACGTAGCTACCATATCCAGCCTCCAACACTTTATTTTCTTTAGCAATAGTGACTTTACCGTCTGCCGTGGCATAAACTGGGGTGTTTCTTGGGGCTGCAAAATCCATACCCTCGTGCATTACGCGCGCTTTGTGAAAAGGATTGATCCGCATTCCATAACCGGATACTAACCTGGTTAATTCCGGATTATTTACGGGCTGAATAGCTGGAATATTTTTTAAAGTGCCTTTATCTTTTGCCAGACGCATTAATTCGTCAAATGACTGATTTTGAATGGATGCTTTCCTTTTCAACTGATCTATTTTAGACATGATCGATGAGACAAGATTGGCATCTCCAAGGCCTTTTTCCAGAATAGCCTTATATCGAACGGCACCACCGCCAATGCCAGCCTGTCTGACTTCTGGAGGGAGTGGCTCTGCCTCATAGATCTTGCGGTATATATTGTTGTCTCTTTCTTCTAGCGCGGCTATGACCTCTTGCACCTCTTGCATCTCCGTTTCAAGTATCGTAAAATGCTCTTCCAGCTCGTGATTTTCCTTTTTCAAAGCTTTTTCTGTGGCCGATTCGTAATAGGTATTATAAATGAGTACAAAACCTATAGCCATGATCAGCGCTACGGAAAAGAAACCTAAAAAATTGGTCAAAATATCTGATTTGGTGACCTTCGCGCGCTCATAACGGCAGGTCTCCGTGTCGTAATAATATTTTATTCTGGCCATGGATGATCTCTATTAAAAACTGCTATTTTTGCGCTCTAGTGTTCATTATATAGTTTAAAAAATGAGCTTCAAAGCCGTTTTAACTCGGTTAGACACTTCGCAAGATATTAAATTTCTATAAATTAACCGCCTGAGTGCGAAATTATTAATTTTTTTCATAACTACATGGATTCCAGATCGATAAGGAAGAGGTTCCTCGATTTTTTCGCAAGCAAACAGCATCAAATTGTAAAGTCTGCACCCCTCGTCAATAAGGACGATCCTACGCTTATGTTCACCAATGCAGGCATGAATCAATTCAAGGATTTTTTCCTGGGAAACCAGACCCCAAAGGTCAAACGAGTAACGGATACTCAAAAATGTTTGAGGGTGTCGGGTAAGCATAATGACCTGGAGGAAGTAGGGCTGGATACCTACCACCATACCATGTTTGAGATGCTTGGAAATTGGTCTTTTGGAGACTACTTCAAAAAAGAAGCAATAGAATGGGCCTGGGAATTGTTAGTAGATGAATTCAAGTTGCCAAAAGATCGTCTCTACGTATCTGTGTTTGGTGGCGATACCGGAGACGGGCTTGCAAAAGATCAGGAGGCCTATGACCTATGGGTACCCCTGATCGCCAAGGAGCGCATACTGTTAGGTTCCAAAAAAGATAATTTTTGGGAGATGGGGGATACCGGACCTTGCGGGCCTTGCTCGGAAATCCATATCGATTTACGACCTCAATCAGAGTTGGATAAGCTGCCAGGTAAAGATTTGGTGAATAAGGATCATCCATTAGTCGTGGAAGTGTGGAACCTTGTTTTTATGGAGTACAATCGTTTAGCTTCCGGTGAGTTGCAGCCGCTACCTGAAAAACATGTGGATACTGGAATGGGCTTCGAGCGACTATGTATGGCCATTCAAAATAAGGCATCAAATTATGAAACTGATGTTTTTATGCCACTGATCGATCGAATTAGCAAACAAGCTGGTTTAGTATACGGCTCCAATGAACAACACGACATAGCCATGCGTGTAATGGCCGATCACGTTAGGGCTATTAGTTTTGCCATCGCTGATGGCCAGCTACCGTCAAATACCGGAGCAGGTTACGTGATCAGACGCATTTTAAGGAGAGGTGTAAGGTATGCTTTTACCTTTTTGAATATCAAAGAGGCCTTTTTATTCAATTTGGTAGATGTGTTGGTAGATCAGTTTGGTGATGTTTTTGCCGAATTAAAAGATCAAAAAGATTTTGTTAAAAAGGTTATCGAGCAGGAAGAAACGGCCTTCTTAAGGACTTTAGAAATCGGACTTAAAAAATTAGACGTACTCAAGGACGATCTCAAAGCATCTGAAAAAAATACTATCCCTGGAAAAGTAGCTTTTGAATTATATGATACTTACGGGTTTCCCCTAGATTTAACGGCTTTGATAGCTCGAGAAAATAGGTTAACTGTGGACGAATCAGGCTTTCAAGAAGAGATGGCCAAACAAAAGAACCGCTCGAAGGCTGATGCGGCAAAAGAAACCGGCGACTGGATCAGCGTAAAAGAGAATGATCATGTGGAGTTTGTGGGGTATGATCGTTTAGAAACTCAAAGCGAAATTGTTAAATATAGAACGCTCAAACAGAAGGGAAAAGAGGTCTATCAACTCGTGCTGGATGTTACTCCTTTTTATGCTGAAAGCGGTGGTCAGGTAGGTGATAGTGGATTTCTGTCAGGCGATAACGGAAAAATTAGGGTGTTGAACACCAAAAAAGAAAATGATCTTATCGTTCATTTGGTAGATAAGCTCCCTGAAAACCTTGAAACTAAGTATCATGCTCAGGTGGATCAGGCTCGGCGAGGCTTGATCATGTGTAATCATTCGGCTACCCATTTACTACATGCGGCATTAAGACAAGTTTTGGGTGAGCACGTAGAACAGAGGGGTTCATTAGTGAATAATCATTTATTACGCTTTGACTTTTCTCACTTTCAGGGAATGTCAACCGAGGAGATCCGAACGGTAGAGACTATTGTTAATGACAGGATCAGAGAAAATATTCTCCTGGCTGAAAAAAGAAATGTCCCCCTTGAAGAGGCTAAAAATATGGGGGCAATGGCTTTATTTGGCGAAAAGTACGGGGACAAAGTGCGAGTAATCACTTTTGATGAAGATTTTTCCGTGGAGCTTTGTGGTGGAACGCATGTACCAGCCACAGGTCATATCGGCTTTTTTAAGATCCTATCGGAAGGATCTATAGCTGCTGGAATACGCAGGATAGAAGCGGTTACCGGTCAAAGAGCTATTGATTATGTAAATGCGCAGATTGATCTTACCCAGAAAATTAAAACTCTTTTGAAAAACCCGAAGGATTTGGAAAAATCTGTTGAAGGTTTGCTAGATCAAAAGCAAGAGTTAGAGCGGGAGATAGAGGATTTACATCGGGAACAATCGCAAAAAGTGAAGCAAAACCTGAGAGACTTAGTAGAACCCAATAAACATATCAATTGTATCATCCAGAGGGTTAAATTACCTTCTGCGGATTCACTAAAGCAAGTATCATTTGAGCTAAGAAACGAAGTGGGCAACGCCTTTATCGTTTTGGCAGCAGATATTGGTGGGAAACCTCAATTAGCGGTGGCCATAGCGGATAGTCTTTTAGAGGAGAGTAAGCTAAATGCCGGAAATATCGTAAAAGAGTTAGCCCAAGAAATAAAAGGTGGTGGCGGTGGACAGCCGTTCTTTGCCACGGCTGGAGGTAGAGATATTGATGGCTTGGATCGTGTTATTCAAAAGGCGAGAAATATCCTTTAATGGAAGATGTTGAATATGATATTGTCATAGGACTCGAAGTTCATGCTCAACTACTCACGGAGTCTAAAATATATGCACCTGATGCTACTACTTATGGCGTAGCACCCAATACCAATGTAAGTGTAATATCACTAGCTCATCCGGGCACTTTACCTAAACTTAATAAAAAGGTGGTGGAGCTAGCGGTGAGAATGGGCCTTGCTTGCTCTTCTAAGATCTCCAGAAAACAAATATTTGATCGAAAGAACTATTTTTATCCTGATTTACCCAAAGGCTATCAACTCACTCAGGACAGAACACCCATTTGTATTGGCGGTGAGGTAGTAATTAATCGTAATACAACACTTCAACGCTCGATAGCATTAAATAGAATTCATATTGAAGAGGATGCTGGAAAATCAATACATGATGGTCATGCTGATACGTTAATCGATCTCAACCGTGCGGGTGTTCCGCTTATAGAAATTGTTACCGAGCCGAATATTTCGTCCGCTAAAGAAGCCTCGACTTTCTTAACGGAAGTAAGGCGCCTGGTAAGATATTTGGGCATTTGTGATGGTAACATGGAGCAAGGCTCACTAAGATGTGATGCTAATGTTTCAATAAAACCAAGGGGTAGCACTGTACTTGGAAATAAAGTAGAGATTAAGAATTTGAATTCAATCAAATTTGTTCAAAAAGCAATCGATTTTGAGTTTTTACGACAGGTGCAACTCCTAAAACAAGGGAAAGCTATCATTAGTGAAACTCGGCTGTTTGATGCAGATAAAGGAGTGACCTACGCTATGCGTACTAAAGAAGAACTTAATGATTACAGGTATTTCCCTGACCCTGACCTAAGTCCGTTACATCTATCTGAAGATTGGTTAGAAACCATCCGTTCTTATATGTCGTTGCTGCCTTGGGAAGTGCAGAATAGATTGAACACTAATTATCAACTTACTGAATATGATGCCAATTTTATTGCAGAAGATAAGTTGAGGTTTGAATATTTTGAAGCAGCCGCTGTTAGTCAGAAGAACTACAAAAGCATTGTGAACTGGATGATGGGGCCGATACGATCACATCAAAATAATGTTAATAAGCAGACGTTTGGCATTACCTCCGATCAACTGGCAAGTATAATTTCTTTGATTGATAATAATGAGGTGAGTTTTTCCTCTGCCTCAGATATGCTATTCCCTGAACTTGTGAATAAACCTGAATTGGAAGTGAAAACAGTGGCCAAAGATCTGGGTTTACTGTTAAGTGAACATCAAGTAGACCTGGAGGGCTTAGTCACAGAAGTGATCTCAGCTTTTCCTGAAAAGGTTGCTCAATACCGGTCCTCGAAAAAGGGTAAAGCGCTGTTAGGTATGTTCATGGGTGAATTGATGAAAAGAAGTAATAGTAAAATAAATCCCAAAGAGGCGAATAAAGTATTGGCAGCTAAACTAAATGAATCTTAGTTTTACTAATTGAAACCTTATTTGTTTAAAAACCATTAGTTAAGGTATGAGAAAAATATATCCCGCATTAATTGTACTATTTCTGTTGAGTTGTGGTGGATCTAGTAATGATACTGTTCAGGAACAAGGCGATCTAATTACCATTTCAGGTACGGTCGGTTATCCCCAGAGTGGTCTGATATTATTGGAAAAGTATCAGGGCAGCCAGAGGGTAACTTCCGTGGTGGATACGTTACCTTTTGATCAATCCACTTATAGTTTCTCAAAAAAAGTGAATATTGAAAGTCCCGGTTATTATCGGCTAAATTTTTATAACAAGCAGTCCGTAAATCTAATCCTTAATAAAGATGATATCACTGTAAATGTGGATGGTAACGCACAGAACGGTCATGCCGAAGTTATAGGCTCCTCAGACCATGATTTTATTAAAGAGATACAGCAGATGAACCAAGCTTTCCAATCTTCTCCTGAGGTAACGCAGATCAATAAGGATTTCATGGCTGCCAATCAATCCGGTGATCAGCAAGCTATGGGAGAGTTACGATCAAGATACTTCGAATTGGAAGGTAGTTTTAAAAATCAGGTGGCTGTTAGAATTGAATCGGCTGGTGCTTCTTTGGGTGCACTTGAAATCCTCAGAAATGGTAGGATATTGGATAAAGATCAAAATTTTCAGACGTTCTCAAAGTTTGCGTCCACTGTGAAAGAGGAAATACCCAACTCTTTAGTGGTTAATGAGTTTGTGGCTGAGGTAGAGCGAATGAAGAAGCTGGCGTTAGGTGAAATAGCGCCTGACATTACACTTCCGAACCCGGATGGTGAAATGGTAAGCTTGTCTTCACTCAGAGGAAATTATGTTTTATTGGACTTTTGGGCGAAGTGGTGCAGGCCTTGTAGAATGGAAAACCCAAATGTTGTAAGAATGTATAAAAAATACAACGAGCAAGGGTTTGAGGTTTTTGGCGTTTCGCTGGATAGAACTCGCCAGGATTGGCTGCAGGCTATAGAACAAGATGGCTTAAGCTGGACGCACGTCTCTGATCTTAAATATTTTCAAAGTGATGCGGCTAAACTCTATAATGTGAGTGCGATCCCTTTTGCTCTTTTGATCGACCCGGAAGGTCGTATTATAGCAAAAAACCTCCGAGGTAAACAGCTTGAAAATAAGTTAGAAGAAATTTTCTCGAAAGGCTGATCCTTGATAAAAAGGAGCTTAAGGTAGGTAGGTGCTCTAGTGTAAGATTAAAAAGCCCGTGAACACTCTGATCTTCTAAACAAACATAGTCATCATGAGCGGTCTAAAACAAAAGAAGGTAAGGTTTGACGGGAATCAAATCTTACCTTCTTATAACCTCTCTTAATTTAGAGCTAAATTGGTTAGCAGTATTCCTTAAATACCTCTACCAAGTGATGGCCAATCATCTCTGCATTTCTTCCTTCAATATGATGCCTTTCTACAAAATGCACTAATTCACCATCTTTGAATAGAGCGATAGACGGAGATGATGGGGGATAGGGCAGAGTGTACTCACGCGCTTTCGCTACTGCCTCCTGATCAACACCAGCAAATACAGTAGTCAATGAATTTGGCTTTTTATCACCATTTTGAACGGCCCATTTAACACCTGGTCTGGCAGCACCTGCAGCACAACCACACACGGAATTAATGACCATTAGCGTGGTACCTTCGTGATCAGTGAGGTGACTTTCTACCTCTTCACCTGTTTTTAATTCAGTAAAACCTACTGAAGTTAAATCTGCTCGCATAGGAGCTACTACATCTTCTGGATACATTTTAAATTACAATTAAATTAATATCAAATAATAAATGTTAGCTTGTTGCTTAAACTCAATACACATGACCTCAAAGAAATGTCTACAAAAATCCCAATTCTAGCTTTGCCGCTTCCGACATCATATCTTGAGAATATGGGGGATCGAATGTAACTTCTACGTTTACATCATTAACACCTTTGATGTTCCTTATACTTTGTTCGACCTCGGATGGAATGCTTTCAGCAGCCGGGCAGTTAGGAGAGGTCAAGGTCATAAGAACATAGACATTATCTACAGGAAATACGCTTATCTCGTAAATCAAACCTAGCTCATAAATATCCACGGGTATCTCAGGATCATAGACTGTTTTCAAAGCTTCTACCACCTGCTCCTTTAGAGAAATATCTTCTGTTTTTACTTGGTCACTCATCTTTTAGCTACTTACGGCTTTTGCTTTTAATGCAATGGCATAAAGCTTCATCTGTTTGACCATCGCTGCAAAACCATTAGAACGTTGTGTTCCTATGAAGCGCTCCATTCCTATTTTTTCAGGAAAATATAATTCTGCATTAACTATTTCATCTGGCGTTTGATTCGATAACACACGTACCAAGAGACTGACTAAGCCTTTTGTTATTGCGGTGTTACTATCCGCCTTAAAAGTAACCCTGTCATTATCAAGATTTGCAGTCAGCCACACTTTGGATTGACATCCTTTAACGATATTATCATCCGTTTTATCCATTTCTGACATCTCTGCCAGCTTTTGACCTAATTCCATAATATAGAAATTGGTCATTTCTCTATCTTCTTCCAAGATGGAAAACTCTTCGATAATGCTGTCCTGGGTTTCTTTAATAGAAGCCATTACTTCATAAATTTTACAATGCGATGCAACCCTTCGATCATCCGGTCAATTTCTTCTTTTGTATTGTAAACAGCAAAGGAAGCCCTAACCGTTCCCTCTATTCCGAAATGATCCATTAACGGCTGTGTACAGTGGTGACCTGTGCGTACGGCTACTCCTCTGGCATCCAGCATCTGGCCTATATCGAAAGGATGAACTCCTTCAATAAGAAAAGACAAGACACTTACTTTATGATTGGCGGTGCCGTATAGTTTAACCCCATCAATTTTTTGTATTTCTTTTGTGGCATAATCCAGTAGTGAATTCTCATAGGCCGCCATGGCTGTTTTTCCGGTCTCACTGACAAAATCAAGCGCTTCTTTAAAAGCAATGACATCGGCTATATTTGGAGTACCTGCTTCAAATTTGTAGGGTATATCGTTATAGGTAGTTTGATCAAAGGATACATCTTTGATCATTTCTCCACCTCCTTGATATGGAGTCATTGCCTCTAGTAATTCACGCTTGCCGTATAGTGCACCGGTTCCTGTAGGACCGTATACTTTGTGTGCTGAAATAGCGTAAAAATCACAATTTAGTTTTTGAACATCGATCTCTAAATGTGCACTGGCTTGAGCACCATCAATCAGTACTTTAGCGCCAAACTGATGGGCTTTATCTATTATTTCTTTAATGGGATTTATGGTACCCATGCTATTGCTAGCATGGTTAACCGCCACTAATTTCGTTTTTTCGGAAAGTATTTCATTAAATACCGTTAAGTCCAGTGTTCCATCAGATTTGACAGGTATTATCTTAATAGAAGCCTTTCTTTCCTGCGCTAAAAGCTGCCAGGGAACTATATTAGAATGATGCTCAAGCCCCGATAGTATGATCTCATCACCTTCATGAATAAAATTGCGCCCGTATGACGAGGCTACTAAATTTATACCATCGGTAGTGCCCTTAGTAAAGATAATTTCTTCTACTTCATTAGCGTTAATAAAGTTTTTTACTGTAGCCCTAGTATCTTCATAAGCTTTGGTAGCTTTTTCAGCTAGAGTATGAATACCCCGATGTATATTGGCATTATATCCCTTATAATATTCATTTAGGGCATCTATAACCCTTTGTGGCTTTTGACTCGTGGCAGCGTTATCAAAATAGGCCAGAGGTTTTCCGTTTACGTTCTGATGTAGAACTGGAAATTCCTCTCTTATTTTTGAAATGTTTATTTCTTGCGATACGGCAACATCACTCATCTCTATCTGTATAAATGTTTAGAAATAGTTTTTTCAAGAAAAACTTTGATCTTCTCTACTCTCACATTTTCAAGGACTTCGGTAGCAAATGCGTACAGTAATAATGCCCTTGCACTTTCTTTACTTAAACCACGCGCTTGCATGTAAAATAAAGCCTCTTCATCAATTTGACCCGTGGTACAACCGTGAGAGCATTTCACATCATCTGCCCATATCTCCAATTGTGGTTTCGTATTCACCACTGAAGTATCCGACAGTAAGATGTTTTTGTTAGATTGAAAGGCATTTGTTTTCTGTGCCTCGGAACGTACGTAAATTTTTCCGTTAAAAACACCCCGTGCTTTGTCTCGTAAGATACCTTTGTACAGTTCGTTACTATAGGAGTTAGGTTTTTTGTGATCTACAGTAGTATGATTATCAACATGCGCGCTTCCATCCACCAAATAAAGTCCATACATATTTGTTTCGCAGCCTTCTCCTTCCTGATCTACATTTAGATTATTTCTAATCACAGCACCGCCCGTGGTGAACGTATAACTAGTGAAAGTACTTGAAGTGGCTTGACTTACCTGAGTGGTTCCGGTATAAAAGGCCTTATCATTATTTAGCTGTAGTTTATAATGATCCAATTTAGCGTTTTCAGCTATAACTATTTCAGTTACTTCATTTGTAAAACTCGTGTCTTCTCCAAGGTCATGGTAGATCTCAATGATCGTTAATTCGCTACTTTCTTCGGCCACTACCAGGTTTCTGGGATAGTTTTGTGTCTGGTTTTCGTGCACATCATTGATATAGTTGAGCACTATCGGTTTATCTAAACGCTGTCCTTTTTTTATGTGGATGAATGATCCGTCTTCCGAGAATCCAGTATTAAGCGCCACTAATTCATCCTTTTCAAAAGAGGCATATTTGCTAAAATGATCATCAAGTGTTTGCTCATTGTTTATTAATGCTTCCCTAAAACCTGACACCCTAACACCGTCAAGTTCGGGTAAATTTGACAATTCTACCTGAAAATGTCCATTAACAAAGGTCAACTCATATGCATCAAGACCCTCAACGATTCGATCAGAGACCTTTTCATGGTCTAATTTAGAACCTTTTCTTCTTTGTGAAAAGTCTACTTTTTTCCCAACTAATTTTGATAGATCAGTATACTTATATTCTTCGTTTTTTGAAGTAGGAAAGCCAGATCTTAAGAAAGATGAAATGGCTTCTTTCCTAGTATCATGGATTGATCCCTTGGAACCGTTGAGGCTGGTCTCGAACTGTTCAAAATTTTGGGATAGCTGTTCTAACTGGTTATTACTCACTGGATTACTCATTATTAAATTTAAGCTGTGGCAGCTTCTTCTTTTATCCAATCATATCCCTTTGCCTCAAGCTCATGAGCCAGCTCCTTAGTGCCACTTTTTACAATCCTACCGTTGTAAAGAACATGTACGTAATCAGGAACGATATAGTCCAGGAGCCTCTGGTAATGCGTAACGACTATAGTAGCATTCTCTTTCCCTTTTAGTTTATTCACCCCGTTTGCCACAATCTTAAGCGCATCAATATCTAAACCCGAATCGGTTTCATCTAAAATCGCTAATTTGGGTTCTAGCATAGCCATTTGAAAAATTTCATTGCGCTTTTTTTCTCCACCTGAGAAACCTTCGTTCAATGATCGACTCAATAAGCTTTGATCAATATCAACCAGTTTCATTTTTTCCTTCATCAGTGTAAGGAATGAGACAGCATCAAGAGTTTCTTGCCCCCGATACTCTCTTACCTGATTCAACGCGGTTTTCATAAAGTTAATGGTACTAACACCTGGAATTTCAACAGGATATTGAAAGGCTAGGAAGACACCAGCTCTCGCCCGATCTTCGGGAGCCATATCCAGCAGATCTTCCCCTAAAAATGCGGCTTCACCTTCGGAAACTTCGTAATCTTCTCTACCTGCTAATACACTAGCTAACGTACTTTTCCCAGAGCCATTTGGTCCCATGATTGCATGAACCTCACCAGCTTTTACTTCTAAATTAATACCATTAAGGATTTTTTTGTCCTCAATAGCGGCGTGGAGATTATTTATTTTCAGCATATTCATTAATTCGATATCCTATATTACAATTATTACCTACTGATAAATACTGTCTTTTCTTTTTAGTTTGACCGTAGTTATCTAAAGCACATTATTGAACTAATATTATCATCTTGAAGCGTAGAAGCTTATCAAATTCTAAATTTTTAGTTCTATAAAATTTTCAATGGCCTACTCTATGGGAGTAGTATTGTTTGATACTCAAAATCTAACCAACTGATCCTTCCAGCGTAAGTGCCAACAATTTTTGCGCCTCAACGGCAAATTCCATAGGAAGTTGATTTAAAACTTCTTTACAATATCCGTTTACGATTAGTGCTACGGCACTTTCTTCGTCAATTCCTCGCTGGGTACAGTAAAAAATCTGATCCTCACCAATTTTTGAAGTGGTAGCCTCATGCTCTACCATGGAAGACTTATTTTCAATATCAATATATGGGAAGGTATGAGCGCCGCATTTATTACCCATTAAGAGAGAATCGCACTGTGAGAAGTTGCGTGCACCAGATGCTCTTTTCATCACATGCACTTGACCTCTGTAACTGTTTTGCGAATGTCCTGCTGATACACCTTTTGAAACTATACGCGATTTGGTTTTTTTTCCGATATGGATCATTTTCGTACCCGTATCAGCCTGCTGGTAGTTGTTGGTAACTGCTACCGAGTAAAACTCACCACTGGAGTGATCTCCTTTTAAAATACACGATGGATATTTCCAGGTCACCGCAGATCCTGTTTCTACTTGAGTCCAGGATAGCTTAGAATTGTTTCCAGCACATATTCCCCGCTTGGTTACCAGATTGTAAATTCCTCCTTTACCGTTTTTATCCCCCGGATACCAATTTTGCACGGTAGAATATTTTACTTCGGCCTCGGCTTTTACATAAATTTCTACTACTGCCGCATGCAGTTGGTTTTCGTCTCTCATGGGTGCAGTACAACCTTCCAGATAACTCACGTAAGAATTATCTTCAGCCACGATCAAGGTTCTTTCAAACTGCCCAGTGTTTGCGGCATTTATTCGAAAATATGTAGATAATTCCATTGGGCACCGTACACCCTTGGGTATGTAACAAAATGATCCATCCGAAAATACCGCTGAATTTAGAGCGGCGTAATAGTTATCCGAGACCGGAACTACCGAACCCAAGTATTTTTTTACCAGCTCAGGATGTTCTTTGACCGCTTCGCTAAAGGAACAAAAAATGATACCTAATTCCCCTAATTTATCTTTGAAAGTAGTAGCTACAGATACACTATCTATCACCGCATCTACGGCTACACCGGTTAATCGCTTTTGTTCTTCCAGTGATATCCCTAATTTTTTAAACGTCTCCAGCAATTCAGGATCTACTTCATCTAGACTTTTAGGTTGCGCCTTTTGCTTCGGTGCAGAGTAATAAATAATGTCCTGATAATTAATCTCGGGGAATGTAACGTTAGACCATTTAGGCTCCGGCATCTCAGACCATACTTTAAATGCATTCAGCCTCCATTCTAAAAGCCATTGAGGTTCCTCTTTTTTGCTTGAGATAAACCGAATAATATCTTCATTAAGACCTTTGGGAGCCTGTTCACTTTCAATATCTACAGTCCATCCATGCTCATATTCTTTGGAGGTAAATTCCTCTAAAATTTGATCATCATTACTCATAGCGCTGCTTAAGATAATTTCAAATTGTTAAACAAATGTACAACAAATAAGCCCAGCTAATGTTCCAACACCGGACTTTTTAGATAGATAATTACAATGGATCAATTGCGTTTGTCAATGAGCAGACTCTAACGAAAGACTTCGACTAATGCTTTCTTCCAATGAGATCATAGTATCTGTTCTTACTATGCCTTCTATCCGTTGTATCTTATCGTATAACACATCTTTCAGGTGATTGGTGTCACGGCAGTACATTTTAGCGAACATACTGTAGTTTCCCGTGGTGTAGTGCACATTTACGATCTCCGGTACCTGTTTCAGCAAACCAATAACCTCGTCGTACAAGGCACTCTTACTTAGAAAAATTCCAATAAACGCTGTAATATCTAGTCCAAGCTTGGTATAGTCTATCTGAAGAGTGTTGCCCTTCACCACACCTGTCTCTTCTAGTTTTTTCATTCTTACATGGACAGTACCGCCAGATACATAAACTTCTTTAGCTACTTCAGTGTAAGGTTTTTTAGCATTTTTAGTTAATGCTTCCAAAATCTTTAAATCGATGTTATCAATTTCATAATTAGATGCCATAATCAAGCTGCGGTTTTATTGATTTAATATTTATGTGAGCTTAAAATTACAAATAATGTAATAATTTAACTTATTTGTTAATTTATTTTTAATGAAATGGTTATGTGACTACATTTGAATCAACAAAATGAAAAAACACTGTAGGATGTTGAAATTGGCAGACAAGCCCTCCGGTCTCGAGGGTGGAGAATTCGGGACAAATTCGTCAGTAGACGAGCTAACTACTTCGTGAAGGTTCGAATCCTTCTCCTACAGCTTTATTAATGTGGAGTGTTGAAACTGGCAGACATGCCCTCCGGTCTCGAGGGTGAAGACACCGGAATAAATTTCTAAGCATCCAATAGCAATAGAAACTAACCGCTTCGTGAAGGTTCGAATCCTTCCTCCACAGCACCAGCCATTCGTGAATCGCGAATGGCTTTTTTTGTGCCTCTTTTTTTGTAATATTGGTTATTAACCTTGTGTGAAATATGAGTGCATTACCCTGGATCAAGAATTACCCAAAAGGCATACCGCAAGAACTCGGTGAGTTAAAATATAAAAATCTTTTAGAGTTGTTTGACGCAGCCTTTAAGGCCAATGCAAATAAAGTCGCCTTTGAAAATATGGGTAAGCAATTAACCTACGCTGAACTGGATAAATTGTCCACTGATTTTGCGGCTTTTCTTCAAAGTCACTGGCAACTTAAAAAGGGGGATGCTATAGCTATTCAAATGCCTAATCTGCTGCAGTACCCAGTGGTTCTGATTGGTGCCTTAAGA
>JBCCSU010000101.1:0-15735 GCA_039199635.1 Bacteroidota bacterium
ATGCAAATACCATACACATACATACCTCTAAATCAGAAAGCTCAGATGGGTCATCATGCACATCTCCTATTGAAGGTGGCTCTGCAAAAGCATTGCTGCTGGAGCCCTGACTATCACTATCCACTCCAAGATTGTTGGGTTTCTCCTGACTGCTAGGCATGGTATGCCTATCAAGTGCAGTGCAGGGTCCATTGGTACTTCCTACAGCTGTTGCCAGATGTGAAGCAGGCTCTTGGTCTCTCAACTCCTGCTTGACTTCAAGCTGGCTTGCAATTCTGCCAGCCTTTTCCTGCATTCTCCTGACCAAACCTGGGTATTTCCTTGCATCAGGCTTGGCCTGCTGCCCATTTTTAGCATTTTTCACAGAGTTCTGTTCCTCTATGTGTTCATTAGACTCAAAAATTTCAGGCCATAAAATGTAATATCGATCTCCCACCAGAAAAAGCCTTGCCTGGCCGCTACTTCATAATAATGATGATTGTTATGCCAGCCCTCACCTAGTGTAAGTAGTGCTAACCAAAGGCTATTCTTAGATTCATCTCCGGATTCATAGCGCTGTTTACCAAACTTATGCATGATAGAGTTAATGGAAAAGGTACCGTGATAGGTGATAATAGTACTTAAAAAGAACCCAATGAATAACGTAGAAAGCCCATGATGCGTAAACATCAATAACAAACTTCCTCCATTTACCCATGCTCCTAAAGCCGTTACTATAATCGCTAACGTTACTGGTGGTATCAGGTAGTGTTTATTTAACCATACTAATTCCGGATATTTAGCGTAATCACCAATGGTTTTGAAGTCGGTTTCTTTGTAATCAGGGCCGATGATCCAACCTACATGAGAATACCAGAAACCATATAGTTTCATGGAATGCGGATCAGATGGCGTATCACTATGACGGTGGTGATGTCTATGATGGGCAGCCCACCAAAGAGCGCCTTTCTGAGCAGACGTTTGTGCCATGAAGGCTATCACAAACTGAAACCACCGGGAAGTTTTATATGATTTGTGTGAAAAGTACCTATGATAACCTCCTGTTATCCAGAACATTCTGAAGAAATAAAGAAAGGCACAAACAATCCAATCGAACAAAGTGGCTCCCGTCCAAATTGCTGCCAAAGGCAACAAGTGTACCATGGTAAACGCGATCTCTTGCTTAAGTATCGGCTTCCTTCTATCCTCTAATAATACTGCTTCTTTAGCCATGTTACTTATATTTTAGAATGCAAAGGTACCGATTAATTCTTATCCGATCTCAATAACGACCGTTAGGAAGAGGTACTGACTTTTGTCAGTATTGTTTTAATCTCATTCAGTTTTAGAAGTGCCTCCACAGGTGAAATGGTATTAATATCCAGGGCATCGATCAGCGCCTGAACTTCTTTATACCGGGGATCGGCTTCAAATAGGCTCATCTGATAGTTGGCCTTTGGCACTTCCTTTAGCTTTTTGGAGGTATCGTTTTTATGCTTGTTCTTTTCCAGAAAATGAAGAATTTCATTGGCACGGATCACTACTTTATTTGGCATGCCGGCTAATTGTGCTACATGAATTCCAAAGCTATGCTCACTTCCACCTTCTTTTAGCTTTCGCATAAAAAGGATCTTATCTCCCACTTCCTTCACAGATACGTTGAAATTCTTGATCCTTGGCAAATCTTCTGTAAGCTGGTTTAACTCATGATAGTGCGTGGCAAACAGTGTTTTGACCCTGAAATCTAAATGATTATGAATAAACTCAACAATCGACCAGGCAATGGAAACGCCATCATAGGTACTTGTTCCTCGCCCTATTTCATCCATAAGTACCAGACTCCTGTCAGACAGGTTATTCAAAATACTGGCCGTTTCCGTCATTTCTACCATAAAAGTGGACTCTCCTTTGGAAAGATTATCAGATGCGCCAACGCGAGTGAACACTTTATCCACAAGGCCCAGTGAAGCTTTCTTAGCAGGAACAAACGAGCCCATCTGAGCCATAAGTACAATCAGTGCGGTCTGTCTTAAAAGAGCAGATTTACCCGCCATATTGGGCCCTGTAATAATGATCACCTGCTGGCTGTCGTTATCCAGGAACACATCATTAGGGACATAAGGCTCACCTACGGGCAGCTGCCGTTCAATAACCGGGTGCCGTCCATCTTTAATATCCAAGGCAGTGCCTTCATTTACTTGAGGCTCTACATATTCATTTCTTTTGGCAATTAGCGCAAATGAGCTCAAGCAATCTACCGTAGCAAGGACTTTGGCGTTTTGCTGAATTTGGGTGACATATTCAGCAGCATTAGCTACAAGCGTATTAAATAACCTATACTCGATAACTACAAGTTTATCTTCTGCATTGAGGATTTTCTCCTCATACACTTTGAGCTCTTCGGTAATATATCGTTCTGCATTTACCAGGGTCTGTTTTCTAATCCATTCCTCCGGCACTTTGTCCTTGTGCGCATTACTTACTTCCAGGTAATAACCATAAACCTTATTGTAAGCTATTTTCAAAGAGGGAATACCTGTTCGCTCAACCTCACGCTGCTGTATCTGCACCAAATAATCCTTTCCCGAAAAAGCAATCTTACGTAGCTCATCTAGTTCGGTATCAACACCATCTTTGATGATGTTCCCTTGATTAGAAACAATGGGTACGTCATCCTTTAGTGTTGTATCAATTTTTTCCAGAAGAAAATCACAGGGATTAATTTGGTCGGCCAGCTTCTTTAATTCTGATATTTTGGATTGTTCAAGTAGTTCCTTAACTGGAATGGTATTAATAAGCGCCTTTTTTAGTTGCCCCATCTCCCTGGGGTTAATGCGGCCAACGGCCACCTTTGAAATAAGGCGTTCTACATCTCCGATTGGTTTTAAATAGGTTCTGATCTGTTCTAAAAGCTCCTGATCATCAAAAAATGCACTCACCATCGCTAGACGATCTTGTATGGCGCTGATCTCCTTGAGCGGAAGTACAACCCACTTTTTGAGCAACCTCGAACCCATTGGCGTAATGGTCTCGTCCAGGATATCGATCAAAGGAACACCCCCGTCATGTTGCGCATAGACCAACTCCAGATTCCTGATCGTGAATTTATCGAGCCAGACATATTTTTCTTCATCTATACGGGAAATAGACAAGATATGCCCCATTTCTTTGTGCTCCGTTTCTTCAAGGTAATGTAGTACGGCACCAGCGGCTATTATGGCTTGGTGCATGCCTTCAATGCCAAAACCTTTTAGGGAATTGGTATTAAAATGATTCACCAATTTTTCATATCCAAAAGTTGAACCATATACCCATTCATCTATGGCGTGGGTTAGGTATTCATCGCCGAAAAGATGCTCCAGTTCGGTTCTATGGGCTTTGCTCAGGATAACTTCTGCAGGATTAAATCCTTGAAAAAGCTTAGCTACATATTCCTTTGACCCTTGGGCCGTCATAAATTCACCGGTAGAAAGGTCCAGAAAAGCTACACCGGCTTTCTGATCATCAAAGAATATCGAAGCGAGGTAATTATTTGTTTTCCTATCGAGTACGTTGTCGTTAAAGGAAAGGCCTGGAGTAACCAATTCTGTCACTCCGCGCTTTACTATTCCCTTTACGGATTTAGGGTCTTCCAACTGATCACAAATAGCTACTCGGTTTCCTGCTCTGACCAATTTTGGCAGATAGGTATCCAGTGAATGATGTGGAAAACCGGCCAGCTCTATATGCGAGGCTGCTCCATTAGCTCTTTTGGTGAGAACAATATCCAACACCTTACTGGCCCTAACAGCATCCTCCCCGAAAGTCTCGTAAAAATCACCCACTCGGAAAAGCAAAAGAGCACCCGGGTATTTCGCTTTAATAGCATTATACTGCTTCATTAGCGGGGTTTCTTTAGCTTCTTTTGTTTTAGCCATTGTGCTTTTAGGGAGCAACAAAGATTCATTTTTTTACCGCGATAAGCAATCCATTCAAACACTTGAAATCATGACTTTATAAGCTTTAATAAAAAATTTCTGGTGGCTTTTATGGAATCTGCAGACGTCAGTCATCCTGTAATCAACAAATCAAAATAGATACATTATGACATCACTACAAACATCAGGATTAGCGTTACTTACGGGAGGGGTATTGCTTTTCTCAGTTCCTGAAACGAACACCCCTGAATTAGCGGCATCCATCCCTGAGATCACAATTTGCAAAACGCCCAAAGGCTGTGTTTTCAAAACTATCTTTGGAGAAGAATCTAACGATTTTTCTTCAACGTTGATCGTTCCGGAGGAAACCGTACAGTCTATTGAGCAAGGATTAAAATGGATAGCTAAAGCTCAGCATACCAGCGGTGGGTGGGGTGCAGGTTCACACCAGCGGCAAGATATTCTTGATCCGCATGCTGTGCAAGCTGACCCGGCTACTACATCTATGGTAGCTATGGCACTCCTTAGAACTGGAAATACCCTACAAAAAGGTGAATTTTCAGATCATCTTAACAAGGCACTTAATTTCATTTTAACCACAGTAGAGTCTACACCTGTTGATCGGCTAAAAATTACTACCCTCTCAGGGACACAAATTCAAACGAAGCTCGGTGATAATATTGATGCTGTATTAACCGCCCAGTTTCTATCGAACATGCTCGATAAAATAGAAGGTGAAACCAAAAAAAAGGAACGTGTAAAAAGAGCATTAAAAACCTGCGTAAACAAAATACAGCGTGCCCAAGATGTAGATGGAAGCATCAAAGGATCAGGCTGGGCTGGAGTTTTACAATCTTCACTGGCTACCACGGCACTAGAAGCAGCTGATCATCAGGGAATAGCCGTAGATGAAGAAGTGTTAGAAAAAGCTAAAGGTTATCAAAAAGGAAACTATAATGCTAAAACCGGTGATGTGAAAACGGATAAAGGAGCAGGCATTGTACTCTATTCTGTATCCGGATCAGTGCGTTCTAGTGCGAAAGAAGCCAGGAAAGCGAGGGCTGAAATTGAAGAAGCAAAAGAAAGAGGAGATTTAGCACGAGAGGAAGAAATATCTGTAGAGAATTTAATGGAAATTGGCTACTCCCGTGACGAAGCTATCAAATACAATACCTCGTATCAAGTCTATGAATCTTCGAAAAATACCGCTCAGGATGATCAAGTAATGGTTGGCTTTGGTAACAACGGAGGCGAAGAGTTTTTGAGTTACTTACAAACCGGTGAATCGCTCATTATCAATCAGGATGACGCGTGGGAAAAATGGTATGGGAATACAGCTAACCGATTGATATCAATCCAAAATAATGATGGCAGCTGGAGTGGACACCATTGTATTACCAGCCCTGTATTCTGTACGGCTACAACGCTCCTAACACTTTCCATCCATAATGACCTGGAGCATTTTACGCAGCTGGGTGAAGATTAGTTTTTGTTGTTTGTGTTGATTAAAGGGGGTTGTGATTAGTCCAACCCCTTTTTGAAATTTCAATTTTCAAAACCCAAATCTCAACTGGTGTTTGTTTATTGATAATTGTTATTTGGGGTTTAGTTCTTTACCGGAGTTACCTTATATCCTTCCTTTCTCAACAACGCTAGTACACCTTTATCTGAGCCTAAGTGTCCAGCACCTACGGCAAAGAAGGTTGGCTTTTCAGAAGCATATTCTTCCATTTTACTGATCCAGTCAGCATTGCGTTTATACAGTAGATCTTCTGCCATATCTTGAAATTGCTCCGAATCAATAATCACATCATGCAGGCTCTCAATATCTTGCTTTTTATATAAATCTACCATAGTGTTAAATTCCGCTTTCATGCCTTCCTCATCCCCGGCATAGTAAGTAAGCCAGCTTACTTGTTCTTCAAAAGAAGCATTATCAAATACGCTCATTTGAAACTCAATAGTTTCCAACCCTAAGACTTCCAATTCATGAGTGCCGGCCTCCTGCACCAAGCTCTGCTCATAACTAGCCGGCTGACTGCAATCCATACTTTTAAGCAACATCATGGATAGTAGTGCAAATGGCTTCATAATGCCTAATTGAGTTAAATTAGCGCCATAGTGTTTCGTAAAAAAGCCATTAATGACCGCCAACTGCTCTTCCGGGAGATCTTCGCTGAAATTCTTCATTTCAGGGTTCATGGACATTTGCTGCATTTTAGGCATCAATTGCGGATCATCCATATCTAACTCCATCACTACCTGCTCTGAGGCTGAAACGGCCTTTTTGGTAGCATCTGACAAGAAGAAATCATCAGGGCAAATCAAATGTATCGTTCCAAAAACGTAAGAAGGTTTTTCCAAACCATTTCCTTCAATTTTCCAAAGTAAAGATGAGGTCTGCTTCTGCGCTTTTGCCTGAGGTGTAATTAATAATACTGAAACAAAGCATACCGCAAATACCACTCCCTCAATTATTCTCCTGATTACTTTTACATTCGTTTTAGTCATTTTTTAAAGATTAAAGTCAATAATAGATTATCGGCCGTTTAGTGAATTCGAGGAGTTAGTGGCTGCTTTCGTTCTATTTATTACAAAAATTTTTTGAAAACCAGCGAGTGGCTTTATAATCGGATGAATGGACGACCCTGCATAGCCTGTACTAAGGTAAGCAGGCAAAACAGTACATAAAGCGCTCCAAAGGTAATTACAATGATTAACGATCTAGTTGAACTCAAGCCAAGTTGTATCAATGCAACCCCCAAGAGCGGAAGCACTTGAATGGCGTGGATACTGATGAAATGGGAAACTCTCAGATCACCGGCCACAGTACTCCAATTGGTGAAGGGCAAGCCAGGCCCGCCATCTGCTAGTCCTACGGTATGTTTCAGTGCACCTCCCATAGAAAAGCCGGAAATAGCACCAAATAGAAAAACTACGATGCCGATGCGTATAGCCCATAACAGGGCAGGATTAAGGTTGGTATCTAACCGAAAGTAATCAATGAGCATTACTGCGTAAACTAGATACGCTACCGTAATGGCTATACCCATCAGCGGAAACATAACTCTGCCGATCGGATCGGTAACATTAAAATGAGAAAGTTGGCCCCGGCTGGCTTGAAAAATGATGCAGAAAATCTCTATCAACATGGTACCCAATAGTATCCAACTCAAGAAATTAAGTTTACCAGCTGAATAATTTAAAGGCTGCAATAAATAAATGCTGGTAAATAAAAACAACCCTATCGAAATCGAGAATTTCAAAGGTTTAATCCATAGATTGATCCCTAAGACTTGTCGTGATTCGAAAGGTAGGAACACCAGTGTCATTACTGAAGAAATCAGAAATACTAATGATCCCACCATCAATATCTTATTAGCCTGATAAAGGCTTGAAAAGTGATCAAGCAAGAGTTCGGGATTTTGAAATTTTAATGAACGTGAATAGGAGATAGCCTACAGGACCAAACATAAAACATAATAAAAGACACAGGATAGTGAGATAATGCTTGATTCCGTTTTCTATAGACTGGTTTACTATCCAGTTGCCCACTAACAGATCAAATATTAAATAGTGTACCCAGCCAGCTAAAATGGCTTCATCTTGCGTAAACAAAACTTTTACACCCTCTAAACTGCTAAATGCCGCTGGGTCAAAATTACCCAGACCGGTGACCACGTAGAACGCATAAATACCTGCTAAAATTGCTGCAAACCCATAGATAAGTGGGTTCCTCCATTTTTTCTTTGGTGCCAAAATAAGTACGATCCAAGCGGGTAGAATAACGGTATTTACAATCTGAAATACTTCTGATGCGTTCATAGTCTTTAATTATTATTTTACAGTCTGACCCAAGAGTTTATTCCAAAACCTTGGCGGCAAAACCTAAATTTCTGATGCAGCTCACAATTGAATTATGGTCTATGGGAGAGGGAGATTGTACCCGTAAAATTCTATCCCGATCTTCTAAGTCAAAGTTTACTTCCAATCTGGGGAACACAATGCTAAAAAGACCTTCTACTACCCGGGCATCTTTGATGCTTTTGATGTCAGTTGCAAATATTTCAATCATATCAATGTTTTTAAATGGTGGTCTATGATGGCTGGAAAAAGGCGATTTATTAGCCTCAACAACCTCACTTTTATCAATGTTCAATTTCATGTATATAGGTATAATCGCGGGGTTCTCACCTTAGAATTGAATTCGATATAACACATCAGGAAAAAATCCTATTTGATCTACACGATTGATTTCATCCGTGACTTCATTATACCGTCTTACGAACTCATTTTTACGATTTGTTACGTTTTGAAAATCCACAAAAAACTGATGTGAAATATTTCGTTTTTTACCGTTTAATCGAACACCAAACTTGACATCCCATCTTAGATAGGTATCGTACTGTTGGCTGAATGCAAGGTTTTGGAATCTAACCTCGCGTCCGGCATTGGCGCGTGTACTGTCTATATCAATGGGAGTAAACCGCTGTCCTCCGGCCGTAGTGAATCTGGTGTCAAAGGTCCAAGCATTTCTGCCGTCTTCACCAAACTTCCATTCCTTACCAAAAAGTAGATTAAAAACAGCGTTATTATTAAAAGCGGTGCTTCTCTCTACGCCATCACTCCCTTCATATGTCGATTCATAAAGTGATGTGGTAAGAAGCATATAATATCCCTTGCTAAAAAACTTTTCCAGCGTTAGTTCAATGCCATAGTTGGTGCCAGTACCCTCATTCACTAGGTTGCTTCTTTCTTCAAAAATGAAATCAGCACCCTCATTTAATATAGAGTAACTTGAAGGCATACGCTCTACCGGTATATCAAACAAGTTCTGATAATAAGTCTCTGCTTTCAACCTCCATGACTCTCCTAAGTTACGATCATAGGCCAGTACCATGTGATGGCTTTTCATAAAGTCCAGACGGTCATTGGTTCTCACAAACTGCTGAGGCGCTACTTCTTCCTCGTAAAATAGAATAGGAGAAGGAATAGCCTGAGTATGTAAACCATAAGCCAGACTAAACCGCTGATTAGGACGAGCCTGCCAGCTAATCGCAGCGCGTGGCTCCAGAACTATATCCTCCGTGTAGCTATGATACTGGGTATGAACCCCACCGGTAACACTTAAATCATCCGTTATTCTATGTTCTGCCTGGGCAAACACCTGATGTACCGAGTATCCTTCATCCAAGCTGTTATTTGTAATAAAATAATCAGGAATTCCGTCTGCATTATCATCTGGTATGCTTACCCTGTCGTCACGGTCTTCATTCTGGAAATCAGGTAAATACCGCTCGGATAATAAACCTGCACGCAAGTTCCATTTGGCATTGAATTTTTTATTTAGTGTAGACGATATGGTAAGTCTATTTTCCCGATTGGTAACATTAACAGCTCTAAACTTAGCCATTTGGTTACCATCTGTATCACGAATAAAATTATCTTGTAGGTACTGATTGTAATTCGTACTGGCGCCTATTGAGGTTTTGAGGAAAGTGGTTTTGTTTAACCTGAGAGTATGGCTTAGTCCTAATAGTCCTAGCTGATTTTCTACAAAAGCGTCTTGATTTGGATTAGCAAAAAGATCGTTTTCATCGATTTCATCACCGATGAAATCGATATTACTCAGCCCTCCAAGTCCAAATAATTCAAACCTTCCTAATTTACCCTCACCAAAATTGATTTTGAAAGAAAAGTCCTGATAATATGGTACAGCGCTAGTGCCTGTAGCTGCTACACTGGCTATTCCATACCGATAGGAGGCTATAAACGACCCACCTTTTGATTTTCTAAACGGCCCCTCTGCCATAAATTCAAGACCGCTGAAGGCGCTTAGTTGTGCAGTATACTCATTTTTATCCCGGTTGCCGTTTCTGAAATTAACATCAAATACGGCAGCATTCGCATTACCATATTCAGCAGGGAAAGCACCGGTTAAAAAGTCTGAGGTTCTTAATAAATTAGTGTTCAGCGCATTTACCGGGCCGCCAGTAGTACCTAGTGTAGCAAAGTGATTCGTGGTAGCTATAGGCATACCTTCTATCCTCCAGAGTAATCCGACCGGCGAATTACCGCGAACTACAATGTCGTTTCTGGAATCATTGGGAGCGCTAACACCGGCAAAGGAAGTAGCCAAACGTGCAACATCATTTCTCCCACCGGAAAATCTTGTGACCTCCTCAAGGCTAAAAGTACGGGCACTCACTTTAGCCAGTTCATTTAGCGGCAGATCTTTATCTGCCTCTGCGGTGATAACTACTTCATCAAGCTTCTCTACAGATTCTTCTAATTTAATATTCAACACTACCTGCTTGCCGGCGGTGACTAGTACGTTAGGAAGCGAAATACTTTTGTAACCTATATATTGTATGGCCAAAGCCTGCCTACCATAAGGCACCGCCTCCAACCTAAAATTTCCATTTAAGTCAGTTACTGTACCTACTATTGGATCTGAACCTATTAAAATAACGGAAGCACCTATAATAGGGTAATCTGCTTGGGCATCGAGCACGGTACCCTTAACTATCTGCGTTTGGCCGCTTAGAGGTAACGAAATAACGAAGAATAGGAAAAGACTCAACCAGTTTTTCATTTGAGATATTTTTTAATAATAGGTTGAAATTGGGGCACACCTTGTCAGCGTTCAAGAAAAACCACAGTGAGACTGGTTTTAAACAGTTTGAAACCGATAATTAAAGAACTAATTCCTGAAACCATCTCAATTACATCTAATCTCCATTCTGACCTTTCAATTGCTGGTTTCACCTTGCGGTTTTTCGGTTTCACCATATAAAGCATTCGATTTAAAGCCAGGAATTCGTTATTTTGACTTATGTTCAGGAAGTATCGAATTCGTGAAGTACAGGTCAGGTGGACCGGCATTTTCATTTTGTCCGCGATCATGATGATGCTCTATAAAAAGCCTGAGGACAGTTACATCACTAAATACGCTACTTCATTTTTGTTTACTTCTTTCTTCTGGAATGGGGCTTTCATGCTTTTTATGCATTTCAGAAGGGTATATCCGCAAATCCGACAAACACCCAAGCGGCTGCTGGTCACTTTATTTTGGTTAGCCGTTTTATTGACCTTAGGAGACCCTTTTCTGTGCCTGATCTTCGGTTTTAAGGACCTACAGACGGTTTTAGATCCTACCGTCACATTTGATCATGCTCCTACCAATTTCTTAGCTGCCTTTATTATAGGTTCAGTATATGAGAATGTATACTTTTTCGAACAATGGAAAAAAAGTATACAATTAAACGAAGCACTAAAAAATCAGCAGATACGTACTCAATTTGAGGTGTTACAAAACCAAATGAGTCCACATTTTTTATTCAACAGCCTGAATACGCTTTCTACCCTAATAGCGGAAGACGGTGATCTCGCTATTGGATTCACCGAAAAGCTCTCCGAAGTGTACCGGTATATTCTACAGAACAAAGAAAAGGAAGTGGTTCAACTGGGTGCTGAATTGGAATTTGCTAAAAACTATATTTTTCTTCTGAAAATACGCTATCCTGAAAATCTGAGGGCCAATTTTAATGTGGATCCGGAACATTACAATCAGAGCATAGCCCCGTTAACCATCCAAATTCTATTGGAAAATGCGATAAAGCACAATAAAATTTCTAAATCTCATCCGCTTGAAATAGACATTTATATAGATAAAGATCATGCTATAGTAGTGAAGAATAACCTTCAGAAGAAAAATGTAATTGAAAAATCAACCAAAACCGGTTTGGCGAACATCAAGAAGCGGTATGCGTATTTTGGTTACGATAGCATTAAGATCAAGAGCACAGCACAGGACTTTTTAGTGGCCATACCTCTGTTTCATATTAAGAATGACACAGAGCAAATGATGGCTCCCGCAATATAATGCAAGTTGTAATTATTGAAGACGAGGCACCTGCATTTAGAAGACTTCAAAAAATCTTGACTGAGGTTCAGTCCGATATTGATATTGTTGAGGTTCTGGACAGTGTTGAGAGCAGTATTCAATGGTTAAGCCATAACGAGGCCCCACAATTGATATTTATGGATATTCAACTTAGCGATGGACTTAGTTTTGAAATATTCGATGCTGTTACTATCAAAAGCCCGGTCATTTTTACCACTGCCTTTGATGAATACACGCTACGCGCCTTCAAAGTCAACAGCATAGATTATTTATTAAAACCAATTAAAAAAGAAGATCTATCGGCTAGCCTTAAAAAATTTAGTCTTTTAAAATCGTCTTTCGGGACAAAGGTACCTCAACAAGATATCAATGCGTTAATCAGGGCTATAAAGTTGGATGATCGCAAGTTTAAGTCTCGGTTCCTGGTGAAAAAGGGTGATGAACTTTATGCTGTGGAAGCTTCTGATATATCCTATTTTCAAAGCCGGAATGGTGTAGTTCACATGGTAACTATAGAGGGCAGAGATCATATTATGGATATCACCTTGGATGAGTTGATGTCACAGTTGGACCTGGAACAATTTTACCGAGCTAACCGTCAATTCATTGTAAATTTCAAAGCAATACAGAAGACCCACAAATTTCATAAAGGAAAGCTGTTGATTGAGCTCCAACAGCCGATCACAGAATCTATAACGGTAAGTGCCGAAAAGGCGAGCGACTTTAAGAACTGGTTAGGGGCTTCATAGTAAATGTTGATTAATTAAGCGTTATAATCGTTTTCATCCGGCCATTCCTAGAATTTTTCAAGTCCATAAAGTCTTGGTAGATTGCGAGTTATGCGCAATCGAATTTTGTATTACGGCCTGATCATTCCCTTATCACGCTTACCATTTACTATTTTATACCTGCTATCTGACCTTACTTTTTTGATTCTCTACTACATCGTAGGTTATCGAAAAAAGGTAATTCGTGGAAATATCAAACGGTCTTTTCCAGATAAGGTCCTCAAAGAGCTAAAAGCGATTGAAAGGGAATTTTATAGGCACTTTGCCGACCTTTTGGTAGAGAGCTTAAAAACATTTACCATTTCGAAAGAAGAAAGTCTTAAACGTGTGAAAATTGCCAATGCCCAATTGGTAAATGATTTGTATGATCAAGGTAAGAACATCACTACTATTGGCGGACACAATGGTAACTGGGAGCTTTACGCCACGGCATGCGCTATGCAAATAAAGCATGATGTAGCGGCTCTCTATACGCCCCTTTCCAGTCCTTTTTTTGATAAAATTATGCGCAAAAGCAGATCCCGGTTTGGTCTACAAATGGTGCCCACTACAGAAAATAATCAACTTCCTACGCAGTCTACAAGACCTACTATGTTTATTTTTGGCATTGACCAATGCCCTAGAAAATCACAACGAGCGTATTGGATGGAATTTCTAAATCAGGAAACAGGGGTGCAGTTTGGTGCTGAGAAATTTGCTCGAAATCACAATACTGCGGTAGTTTTCGGAAATATCAAAAAGCTGAAACGAGGCCACTATGTTATTGAATACTCCTTGATTTGCGAAAGTACGACCAGCAAACCTATGGGTTGGGTTATGGAAGAAGGTACCAAACGGCTTGAGGAAATGATCCTAATTCAACCGGCTTATTGGCTGTGGAGTCATAAACGGTGGAAGTATCCAAAACAGGATTATGATCAGTTTAAGCATGCACAAAACGCCATGGCAACTAAGGTCTAATGTTGAGCGGGAGGTGTCACCATTATGTGTGCTCTATGTGTACCTGGGTCCATAATCCAGGGTCCGCCCGGAACAGCCGGCTTTAGCGGTAAACCGGTAGACTCAGCCGTGGCATAAGGAATGTACACTACGTATCTCAAATTAGCATTTTCTACTAACCCGGTTGCTTTATTATACTTTGCCGTTGGGCCCGAGAGTACGTGGAGTGTAGCTGCGGTTTTGGGCATCTTTAGTTTACCTGATCGAACCTCTCTTTCTCGAATCTCAAAAATTTCAGCGGGATTTTTACCCTCAGCTTTTAGTTCACGGCCCCTGGCCATAAACATCTCCAGCGTTTTGTGATAACAGGCCACACTAAAACCATCTATATTGGGATCATCCGCTATACAAATCATTTCATTATTTCCGTCTCTCAAAGTAATCAACCTTCCTTGCGGATCATAACCATAGACCTTTGCTCCATCTCTGTCATTCTCTAACACCGCTTGAACGGCAGCGCCTATCTGCTCTTCTTTTGTAGGCACTTGAGCGTTACAGCTTATCGTAACAATCAATATAAAAATCGAATAGAAGCTTTTCATAATGAACCGATTGATTCTGTATACAAGATACAAAAATCTGATTTCCTGTCTACAATGACCTTTAAAGAGGCTTATTCTTTGGGCCGAAATTAAGTATATTGGTAATTAGGATATTTTTTTATCTAACACGAGACATGACTATTGGCAAACTTTCATTTCTTGTTCTATTCCTTATGTTTTCATACACGGAGAGGGAGCGTGTGTTCATAAATGATGAAACAGAGGAATTTATATTGACCATCCAGGAAATTCCAATATTAGTGGATAGTGCGGGTACGCTTGACTTTGAACAAGTGTTAAGTCAGCCAAGAGAGTTTAACATCCACCCTCAATTCAAACCACAGGACTATTGCATATCCTGTGTTTATTGGATCAAAATTCCTCTACTCGTGGGCAAAAGCACTAAAAAGCAGTGGATGTTAGAATTTTACGATCAAACAATAGATCAAATAACAGCTTATTTCCCTCAGGAAGATGGCTCCTACAGTTCTGAGGCGGTTGGTGATCTCTTCCCATTTCACGAAAAGGGATTTATGCACAAAAACTTTGAATGGCTACTCGATACAGATATAACAGGGCATCAAGACATTTATTTCCGAATTGAATCACACACTTACGCGGATGTAAGGATCGCTGTAAGAACAGTGAACAGGTTTATCTATTATTCGCTCAATGAATATTTCCTTTACGGCCTTTTCTACGGAATGATTTTCATCATTACCGTATATAACCTTCTAATGTTCTCGGCGATACGAGAAAGGAAGTATTTATTTTATACCTTTTATATTTTAAGTGTAGGCATTTATGCGATGTGTGTGGACGGTATTGCCTATCAATACCTATGGCCAAATTCACCTGAATGGAACCAAATAGCCTATGGTACGGCCAGGTTCTCACTTATTTTCTGGTCGTTGCTTTTTGCCAGACGCTTTTTGAATACCGCCACCCGCGCACCTAGGTTGGATGTACTGTTTAAAATAGTGATCTTATCTCGTGTTTTGTTTTTCTTATATACATTCTGGCTTGATCATGATCTGTTTGAATTTACCAGTGTTGAAATTTTACCACTTACACTTATCTTCTATTCCAGTATACACGTGCTTTTACGCGGATACCAACCGGCCCGCTTCTTTGTAGTAGCTTTCGGATTTTTGTTTTTGGGCTTCCTGATAAAAGCGCTGCTACATCTATCGGTAATTCCGTTCGTTATTCTGTCCTATTACAGTTTACACATTTGTTTTCTCTTTGAGATGCTCTTTTTAACATTTGCACTTAGCGATCGGGTAAGGATCCTAAAAGCCAACCGTGATAGGGCCTTAAACCGAATCATTATCCAACATCAGGAAAACGCTAAACTTAAAGACAAGGTCAATAAAGAATTAGAAGAGAAAATAAAGCAGAGAACGAAAGAACTGGAACAAAAAAACCTGCAATTGGCTGAGACCAACCAAAGATTATACGAGCAAACCAATGAGATCAACAGGATCAACTCCACCTTAGATATAGATAACTGGAAGCTAAAAAACAGTCTCAAGGACATACTCCAAGACCGTTGGATTATAATAAACCGCACCTTGGAGCAATTTCAGCAGGTGTTTGCGGAC
>JBCCSU010000102.1:0-15527 GCA_039199635.1 Bacteroidota bacterium
ACCTGTAGAGCCGAGGATAGCTACGTTTTTTTTATTTAATGGACGCATAATATTCCATTATCTGAATAAGATCTTCAATATTCGTCATGTCTAGGTCCTCTTGATCTGCAAAGTCGATCACTTTGTCATAATCCATTCCGAAAAAATCAGAAGATACGTTGTCATCCAGAAGTTCATAAGAAACGTTGTCAGATTTCTTTTTCCGTCTTTTTTTGTTTTTCGGTTTGAGAAAAGCCACTATACCTTGCTGATCATTGGCAAGATAAATGGTATGATAAATGTTAAAATCTTTATAAGAATGATTAAACCCATTCATATCTTGAAAAGTCTTCGTACCTAAAAACTGTACGTATATATTTTTGAGTATAGCCACTGTACTATTCTCAAATAGAACTTCATAAAAACTCAAAATAAATTATACTATTTGGTGAATACGGTTTGATGCCCTCCTCGTCTTTTTCGTAGAGCAAACCACTCTCTACTTCGTATGCTATTTGACATTCTCTAATACTGCCATCAGTAAATTTGATCAAACCACTATAAAAATCTTCCGGGACTCGTTTTGTTAAATCTAAAGGACGCTCGTTTTGAGACAAAAGAGTACCGGGAACTAAAAACAATGTGACAATATAACACCTTAGTAAAATCATATTTTTAGACAAAAGAAATAGCTATCTTTCATAATTATAGGATTGGAAAAAGATTTCTCTCAATGTAAGGTCTTACTTTATCGGTTAATGACCTTTCTGTTATTAGATCTACTTTTATTCCTAAAAGCCCAGAGAGTTCCTGTTCCATTCTAATCAGATCAAGTAACGAAGGTGAGTTGGAAAAGGTGACGAGTAGATCAAGATCACTTTTTTCAGTTTCCTCATTTCGTTCATAAGAACCAAAAACAGCAATCTTTTTTGCATGTGGTATCAATACTTTTTTTTTACTCCGGATATATTGATCAGGTATCATCTCAATTTGTAGACTAAAAGTTGATCAGCTATTTTTCGATCATTAGATAATCTGGGTACTTTGTTCTGTCCGCCAAGCTTACCTTGGGCTTTCATGTAATCTATAAAGCTATTTTTTTTAAGCGGGATCACTTTCAAAGCTCTCAGGATACTTCCGGAAATGAGGTCATCATAATAACTATTCAACGTTCTAAGCGCCAAATCTAGCTCTTTTTCAAAGGCCATCAAATCACTGGGTTCTTTAGCAAATTCTACATACCACTCATGCAATGGCAGGCCTTCCTTAGGCGTTACATTCGGAGCTACGGTAAATTCCACTAGTTCTACTTCAGCATATTTTTCACATGTCACTTTCATAGCTTTTTCAACCTCCTCACCTATTACATGTTCACCGAAGGCCGAAATAAAATGCTTTATCCTACCGGTAACTAACAGACGATAGGGATCTTTAGAAATGAACTTTACCGTATCCCCAATAGAATATCCCCAAAGTCCCGCATTGCTATTGATAATCAACGCATAATTAACACCTAATTCCACATCCTCGATCATCAATCGTGTAGGCTCATCATTGAAAAACTCTTCCGCAGGAACAAATTCAAAGAATATCCCACTGTTTAGTAACATTAAGAGGCCATTACTTTCTTGCGTATCTTGGTAGGCAATGAAACCCTCCGAGGCTGGATAAGTTTCTATTGAGTCTATCCGCTTACCAATACTTTCATAAAGCTTCGCACGGTAAGGCTCAAAGTTAACCCCTCCGTAAACAAACAAATCAAAATCAGGGAATACGTCTTTTATAGGCTTATCAACCCTCTCTTGAATTCGATCAAAATACATTTGAACCCAAGGTGGAATACCAGAGATCAATGACATGTTTTGATCAATCGTTTCGTCAATGATCTTCTCAAGCTTTGTTTCCCAATCCTCTATGCAGTTCGTTTCATAACTAGGCATTTGATTAGTCCGTAAATATCCGGGTACATGGTGATTTACGATCCCTGAAAGCCGGCCTGTATTTATGCCTGATGTTTGTGTAAGTTCCGGGCTTCCAGATAGAAAAATCAACTTCCCGTCAAGAAATTGAGATTTACCAGTTTCGTGAACATAGCTAAGCAGGGCATTTCTTGCACTATTGATGTGATTTGGAATAGAGTCTTTTGTTACCGGAATGTATTTAACACCTGATGTGGTACCGGAGGTCTTGGAAAAATATTCGGGTAGCCCAGGCCATAATACGTCATTTTCTCCTTTCACAAGTCGGTCTATCCATGGTTTAAGCTGTTCATAATCTCTTACAGGTACACTTGATTTGAAGCTTTCGTAGCTATCTATCTGGTCAAAATGATGGTCTCGACCGAATAAGGTATTTTTTGCGGAGTTTAATAGCTCTTTTAATATTTTATGTTGGGACTCCACGGGTCGGGAAGCCCATTTACGGGTTTGACGGCTAATATGAGCTGCAAAAGGTTTACTGAGAACGGATCTAAATCCCATGTTGTGCAAAACTACTGAATCAGGAAGTAGAGCACATCGATTTTAAGACCAGAAATTATGACAGAAAGAAACTCAACGGAAATTCCTACGTTTTACTGGAAATGAACTTATGTCAGGAATAACACCTCTGGCGCAGAACTTGCATTTAAAAATTAAATTTAAAATACATCTGGTATGAAAAGAGTGCTAACTATTTTAATAGTGGGTTTCTTTGGTGGTTTAGGTGGAGCCTACACTTTTCGTGTAATTAGCCCTACTCCGTTGGTAATTAACGATAGCGAAAATAGTTCTAATCGTTCTTTTGTGAGCAACCCAACTTCTATTCAAGACTACCAGACCACATCAAAACCACTCAGGTCAGCAGATGATTTACCAAATGACGATTTTATTTTAGCTTCTGAAGCCAGTACTCGGAGTGTGGTGTATATCAAGAATATTTCTGAATATTCTCGAAGAAGTTATTTTCAATGGTTTTTTGATCAGGGACCACAAACAGAAACACGGGTGAGCAGTGGCTCGGGAGTTATTTTCACTAAAGACGGTTACATTGTTACAAATAACCACGTGGTAGAAGATGCAGACAGGCTTGAGGTTGATTTCAATAGAAAAACGTATTCGGCTACTTTAATAGGAACGGATCCATCTACGGATCTAGCTGTGCTTAAAATTGATGGGAAAGATCTACCGGAGATCAAAATCGGGAACAGTAAAAACCTAGCTGTTGGTGAATGGGTGATTGCCGTAGGAAATCCATTTAATTTAACGTCTACCGTAACTGCGGGTATCGTCAGCGCTAAAGGACGTGAGATCAATATTCTACAAGGTAAATTCCCGATCGAGTCATTTATACAAACTGATGCGGCCATTAATCCTGGAAACAGCGGTGGAGCTCTGGTGAATAAGGCTGGTGAATTAGTGGGCATTAACACTGCTATATTATCAAGAACAGGCTCCTACGCCGGTTATGGGTTTGCCGTACCCATTGATATTGTAACCAAAATAGTGAACGATCTCATAAAATATGGCGAAGTACAAAAAGCTTTCTTCGGTGGAGAGGTCTCAGACTATACTGAAAAAATTGCCGAGCGCTTGGACTTGAAGGTTACAGAAAATATAGAGGGCGTACTATTATCCTACGTGCAAAATGACGGTGCCGCTGAAAAGTCCGGATTAAAGGAGGGGGACATTATCCTTAGCGTAGCCGGAATAACAGTGAATACCAGAAGTGAATTTGAGGAAGAGTTAAGTTACCGATCCCCCGGTGATAAAGTAGCGGTAGCATATCAACGAGACGGGCGCAGAAAAACTACTGAACTGATATTAACGAATAGGGAGGGCACCACGGAAATTTTACAGCGTGAAATTTATACTTCCGAATCTTTAGGCGCTCAATTTGAAACTGTTCCTAAGGTAGAGAGAGAGATTTTGGGTGTTGAATATGGTGTGCGAGTTTTTAATATTGGGTCAGGATTAATAAGAAGAATAGGGATCAGTGAAGATTTTGTAGTCACAGATATTAATAGAAATGCTATCAACGATCCTGAGAAATTAGTAGAAATTTTAGAACGGATCAGAGGTAGAGTGATCATTGAAGGGGTGAATAGTCAGGGAAGAGAGAGGTATTACTCTTTTATCATGAGATAAATTTCATCGTTGGTGATCAAAACACTTTTTGGGAAAATATTCCCTGCGCTTATGCTGAGCATAAGTCTGATCTGCTACCTAAGTATATTCATTCCTCCGGATATGTTTTGGCCTGCCGCTGTTGTAGGGTATGCTATACCTGCTATAGTTTGCATTAATGTAGGATTGTTTTTACTCTATATTTTTGGTGGGAGAATTTCCTGGCAGTTTTTAGTTGGAATTCTTGCCGGACTGCCATTTATTCACAGTACGTATCAAATGAATGAGCTTAAAGAAGTAAAGAGCGATAGTAGCTTTACGGTACTTAGTTATAATGCAAAGCTCTTCAGGCAGAAAGACCGTTACGATAAATTCTCGGTTAACAGCATCGAGTGGCTCATAAAAGACAGTGCAAAAATAAAGTGTATTCAAGAATTCAGTTATAACACCCGTTATAAACCGCTGGATGTAGTATCTAGATTTGAGGCAGCCGGCTATAACCATCACGTTTTCGACGTAGACCTTATCCATAACCCGGGAATGGCTATTCTTACTAAATATCCTATTCTAGAAAAAGGCATAGTAGATCACGACAGCAGATCTGTAAATAATATGATTTATGCTGATATACTGATAAAAAGGGATACGGTGAGGATCTACAACGTACATTTGAAATCTATGAGGCTGGAACTCCATGAATATTCTGAAGTGAAAAAAGCCCAAAGAAATTACAAAAAATTGATTAATAAATTAAGGTTTGGAGCTATCGAACGGTCCGCTCAAATAGAAAAATTACTTGCTCACACCAGAAATTGCACCTATCCAATGATCATTTGTGGTGATTTTAACGAAACACCCTACAGCTACAACTATTTTCAAATGAAATCCAATTTCAAGAACAGTTTTGAGCAAGCTGGAAACGGGTTGGGCTTATCTTACGTGAATAAACCGCTGAGGCTTAGAATTGATCACCATTTTTTTAATGATGACATCAGTGTGACGAATTATCAAATTGATAAGCAGTTATACAGCTCAGATCACTTTCCTACGCGCGCTGTTTACAAGATCAAATAATTTTAAATCTCGAAAATCTATGAAACCACACATTGACAATCTAAGAGCAACACGCCGTAAATTCATGCATTTTATTGAAGAGTTTTCACTGATTGAATTAAATAAAATACCTGAGGGCTTCTCAAACAATATGCTCTGGAATATCGCACACGTGGTGGTAACTCAGCAGTTGCTTATCTATAAAAACTGCGGCCTTAACGGTTATTTGGAACAAACGTTTATTGATAAATTCAGAAAAGGAACCAAACCTGAAGGGGCTTACACGACTCAAGATCTTCAAACTACCCGAGAAAATTTACTGCTTCTCGTTACTAATTTTGAGAACGATATCGAAAATCAGATTTTCAAATCCTACACTAATTATGAGACCAGTTTTGGCATCACACTAAACACTATTGACGATGCTATAGTATTTAATAATATGCATGAAACTCTTCATTTAGGTTACATTATGGCAATGAGGAGGGCGATGAGTCACTGATCTTCATCGCAGTTCTTACTTAGTGATTCTTGCGGTTCCCGATCCTGCACCAATACTTATTTGAATATCTTCATTACCTAGTTTAGCCGTCTTTTTTATCACTTTCTGGCTCCATTTACCCGATCCTTGATCTACTTCCTCCACTTTATCAAAGTCAATGGCAGCAGCAATACGGCCGTTTTTCTTATTGGCAGTCATTTCCACTAAACCAGAGATTGTATTTCCGGAAAAGTCCACCTCTGCATCTCCGGATCCACTGTTAACGCTGATATCGTACTTAAGAGGTGAATTAAGGGTAACTATAGCATCTCCACTGCCGGTAGAAAAAATACTACGACCTGTCAATGTCATATTCTCCGCCCTTACATCACCACTTCCGGTATTTGCATTTACTGAAGCAGTCACTTCCCTCAGTCGAACATTACCAGATCCTGTACTTAACCTGAAATCACCTTCGGCCTCGGTTACTCTGAAATTACCAGAACCGGTGCTGGCATCAAATTCACCATTAACCTGCGATAAACTAATATCCCCGGATCCAGTACTAAATCTTAATTCAGCTTGAACAGTAGTTAATTCAATGTACCCTGAACCTGTATTCATATCTAACTCCAGATTTAGGTTCGATGCTTCTAAACTTCCTGAGCCGCTATTAAAACGAATATCCATGTCATCAGGAATGGTTAGCGTCCATGTACCGGAGCCCCGGCTGGAAGAGTTGCGTTCGAAACGCTCTTTAATGTAAAGTCTGTTTCCCTCTTTATAGACTTCTGGCTCGTAGCCTCCGCTATAATTATGGTTCAACTCTACTTGAACTGAGTTACCTGAAGCTTTTTTCAATATACAATCGCTGGAGGCGGTATTGACGTTAATTTTTTCTATGCCAGAGAACGTTTTAGAGATTTCTTTTTGGGAAAAAGAAAGTGTGCTTGATATAAGAATTAACGTTAATGATAAGATGGTGCGTGTCATAGATCTTGAGTTTGTTGATGTATATACAGACCAAATTGAAGGAATAAGGTTGCAAAATAGAAATAGAATTATTTATTAGGCCTGGATTTAAAAACGTCAAATAATTTTTCCGCTTTGCAAAGACGAGAAAAACTTACCAATGATGTTTTGAGCTAAAGCTTGTCTTATCAAATAAGGTTAAAACCTTGGTGATCAACTACTCTGATCTGAGCGACTCTACGGGATTAATGTTTAATGCTTTATAGGCTTGAGAACCAACCGTGATAACAACTATACTGAAAACAAAAAGAAACCCTAACGTTAAAGTATACCAACCAAATTCTATGCGATAGACATTTGTTTGCAGCCACATATCGTTTACTAAATAGGCGATAGGACCGCCAATAGCATATGCTATAGTAATCAAAATAAGGAAGCCTTTTCCCACGAGTAAAAGAACGTCTTTAACTTCTGCACCCAACGTTTTTCTTATGCCAATTTCCTTAATCTTATTTTGAATATGATAAATTACCATACCCAATAATCCCAAACCAGAAATAGAAACAACCAGGATAGTAATATAGCTAAGCATGATCATGAGAGCTTCAAAGTGCACATAGCTAATTCTGAGATCATCTTTGTAAAAGGTATAATCAAACGGACGATTAGTTAGCTCCTGCCAAATAGCATGAACATCCGCAATCGCTATCTTTTGGTTCGTATCGTCCATTATGACTATAGCGTTATTAGCGCCACTTGGCTGATATCTTAACGCCATAGGACCAATAGCTTCGTCTAGTCTTTCATAGTGAATATCTTTAATCACCCCAATTATCTCCAATTCATCATCTCCTACTTCTATCCTATTTCCAAGAGCCTCCGCTGGAAGAGACCACCCAAATCTTTTAGAGGCCGTTTCATTAATAATTATAAACCGTTCGGTTTCTGGCATCACTTCCGGAAAGTTCTTACCACTTAACAAAGTTAACTCCATGGAATGGATGTAATTCTGGTCTACTCCTATATAGCTCAAAATAATCTCGTCATCGGTACCAGGAAGGTTAGCGCCAACAGACGTATTAGACCCTAATGCCGGCATGTGTGTAGCAGATGCTACAGCTTTTACTGAACTGAGTGATGACAATGCCGACCTAAATTCTTCGTAATCCAATCCTTGAAGCTGAATATTCATAACACCTTCCGTTCTGAAACCATGATCTTTGGTTAATACAAATTGTGACTGCTGATATAGAGTGATCACTGTAATCACAAAGAATATAGAAAACGCAAACTGTATCACTACCAGTACTTTCCTGAAATCAAACCTTTTGAATCCCATTTTTTCTGTAATGGTGTTGACTTGTAAAGACTTTTTTAAGGCTGATAAAGGATTAGTCTTAGAAAATAACACCGCAGGTACCAAACCGGCAGCTAAACCTGCGAATACGGAAAAACCTATAAAATATAAGTAGAGATTACCAGTTTCATCAAATGTAACGGGAGCACCCAAACTCGTTAAAAAACCGTTCATTTTAGGGTGAATCACTTGAAGTAATAAATCCGCGAAAATGAATGAAATCAAAGCAATTAAGACTGCTTCAATCATAAACTGAGTAAAAATATGCTTATTTCGAGCTCCAATTGTTTTTCTTACACCTATCTCCTTCGATCTATTAATCGCTCTTGCTGTAGTTAAATTAGAATAATTAAAGCACGCAGAAAGAAGAACAATAAACGCTATTGCCAGCATGGTGAATATCACAAAGTTGGGAAGGCCAAAACCCAAAGAATTACTTAACGATGGACCGGGCGTAATACCTGTCAATGGTTGGAGAAGAAATTTATAACTGAACTCGCCCTCTGCATCATAATGATCCGTGCTGGCTTTCTCTAAAGTTGGAATTAAATCCTCTGGTTCATAATTCGCTCCCAACTGAAAATAGATATAGCTGTCATAAATGAAATCCCAATCTTCGAAACCTGTGTAAAGGGTGCTGTCTTGCTTTTGTAAAGCAGAAAGGAAATCAATAGTGGTTAAGGCGTCAAAATAGATATGTGTTTTACCCGGAAGATCATCTAAAACGCCGGTAACTATCAACTCTCCTTTACCTTCTACTTCGATGACCTCATTAATGGGATCATAGTCACCAAATATTTTTTGAGCTAGCTCTTTCTTTAAAATAATACTATTTGGTAATGATAAGGCTGTTTCAGGATCACCTACGGCCAAGGGAAAATCAAATAATTTAAGAAACGAATTATCAGTATACAGTCCTTCAAAAGGTAGTTCCTGATTTTGCCATTTTGCTATACCATTTAAATTTTTCTTTAGAACGGTACACTCTTCTAAAGCCTCGTGTCGCTTTACTACATCCGATAAAGGAAAGGTAGTAGACGCAGTTGACCAGATTGTCCCATTTTGTTGCTTACGATCTGTGATAATTCGATAGATGTCATCTTTTTTAGTATGATAACTATCATAACTCCATTGATCTGAAACAATCAATATGAGCATTAGACACACTGACATGCTAACCGCAAGACCGAAGATATTTATAAAGGAAATTGTTTTGCTCTTCCATAAATTACGCAAGGTAATGATGACGTAGTTTTTGATCATGACTATTGTTGTTATTGAAATTATCCCTGTTGTATGCCCTATTGATTTCTAAGTGTATCCACAGGATTAGTCAAGCCCGCCTTCACTGTCTGGAAACCTACGGTAAGCAAGGCAAGTAAAATAGAAACTACCAAAGTGGTGATAAAGATGGTAGGGTTAATTTGTGTACGATACGCAAAATCATTGAGCCACTGATCTCCGAAATACCAAACCAGAGGGATGGCCATTAGATTCGCGATAATTACTAAGACCACAAATTCCTTTGAAAGCAGCCGGGCGATATTCAGAACATTAGCCCCCAATACCTTGCGAATGCCAATTTCCTTAGTACGCGAAATAACAATGAAAGAAACGAGTCCAAGCAGGCCAATTCCCGCGATGATCAGCGTGATAACAGCAAAAAGAATAAGAACAGTCATCAATCTTTCTTCAGCATTATATTGTCTGTTAAAGTCTTCATCCAAAAAGAAAAACTCAAACTCATAGTCTCCCAAGTCTTCTTTCCAAATTTCTTGCGCTAGCTTCAACAGGTTAGAAGTATTCTCGGTCTTGTATTTTATGGAGTAAAAACGACCGTATTCCTCGCTGGCGTAATCCATCGCGTGAGCCCATATCTCCTCCTGAAGGCCGAGGTCATGATAGTCTTTAATGACACCAATTACTCTACCGGCAGGCCTATTGGACGGTGAGGTAATTTTTTTTCCGATAGCATTTTCCGGTGTTTCCCAGCCGAACTCTTTTACCGCAGTTTCATTAATGATCAGGCCCTCATAAAGATCAATTCCATTGCCCGGATCAAAATTTCTGCCTGCGATAAGGGCTAACCCTAGCGTCTCCAGGTAGTGCTCGTCAATAGTCATATATTCCGTATCTACATGACTATCCGCATTACCCCCTTCCGGATAGGCCCATTGACCCAACCAACCAGGTCGCCCGGGAACAGCATTTGAAAATGAGACGGCTTCAACACTGTTAATCGATGATAACTTATTTTTGAAAGCTTGATGAGATGTATTCCTTGGCACACGGGTGGCATCCAATACCAAAACTTGATCTCTGGCGAAACCAAGATCCTTACTTTGCATATAATCCAACTGTTCCAATACCAGTAGGGTGGCTAATACCAATCCACCAGAAATAAAAAATTGAAAAACCACTAAAGACCTGCGTAAATAAGCGCCTTTGGCACCTGAAGCCATTTTTGTTTTCAAGACTTGAATCGGCTGATAGCCCGAAAGAATGAGTGCCGGATAAAACCCTGACAGAAACGACACTGCTAATACCATCAAAACCACTCCTATCAACATACCAGGTTGAACAAGTGAAATAAGGCTGTAATCCTTGTTCATAAGGTCATTGAATAACGGAAGTACGAAATCAATAAGTATCGCCACAGAGATGAAAGCTAATAGAGTCAGCAAGAAAGCTTCCGACATAAACTGCCAAAACAAGGCCGAACGTGAAGAACCCACTATTTTTCTGAGTCCTACTTCCTTCGCCCTGTATACTGATCTTGCCGTGGTAAGATTGATAAAATTTATACAGCCTAACAAAATAATAAATAGGGCTATTGCTGAAACTAAATATACTCTATCCATTGAACCCTTTGGGCCAAAACCATTGGCCAGATCTGAATTTAAATATATATCGCTTAGCGGAATGAAGTCTACGTGAAACTCAACACCCATCTCTTCCAGCCAGTCACCTACGTTTTCTACATATAGGTTTTTTGCTTTTTTTTGAACCTGTTCTATACTTACCCCTTCTTTCAACAGCATGTAATTTCTCATATTAAAATTGCCCCATCCTTCGCTATAGCTAAACCACCCGGAAAGATTTATCCAAGTGGTAAAGGAACCTAGCATATCAAATTGAATGTGGGATTGTGCAGGTATGTTTTTGATAACTCCGGTTACTCTAAATTCCATGGAATCACGAATAGTCAAAATTTGACCTAAAACTTGCTCATCAGTGAAATATCTCTGTTTAATATCCTCTGTAATAACGATTGAATTTGGTTCTTTAAGCGCTGTTAAAGGATCGCCTTCAATCATAGTAAAAGAGAAAATTTTCAAAAAATCCTCATCCGCATAATACATGTCATGCTGGTATCGCTTACCCTCATGGTTCACCATCATATTGGAAGGGGCCCTGCGGGTGTAGGTAGTCAGCTCTACTTCCGGAAAGTCATTCCTTAGCTTATAAGCAATGGGCCAGGCATTTACCTCCATACCGCCATCTTGACCGTTAGTGGATACAATTTTATAAATGCGATCACCCTTGGTGTGGAATTTATCAAAGGCCAACTCATCCGAAACAAAAAGTAGGATCAAAACGCTTACTGTTAACCCAAGCGCTAACCCTAAAAGGTTAATAAAAGAATAAACCTTGAACCTAAGTAGGTTTCTAAAGGCAATTTTGATGTAATTTTTGAGCATAATGATATAATGTAATTCAGCTAATTATTCCGTTTTCAGAAGTCCTACAATATGAATCGCAGGTTAATAGGAGCTATTTTCTCTCATCATTTTTATTCGTTGCCAAAGAAAATGCCAATTAATTAAATAATTGATTATCATATACTTAAATAAGTAATTTATATTTTAAGCCAATAAACTGCCCACTCATAAAACACTGGAATGCCCACTGATGGACATTTAAAAATCTGCGCCTATCTTCAATCATCTTTAAGGACATCCACAGGATTTGTAATAGCTGCTCGTATAGCTTGATAGCTAATCGTTAGCCATGCTATAGCAATGGTTAGCAAGCCCGCTATAGCATAAGACCAAGCTCCCTGGGTAATTTTATAGGCGAATCCATCGAGCCATTTTTCCATCACAAATACAGAGACCGGTATTGAGATGATAAAGGCAATAACCACCAGCATAGAAAGGTCTTTTGTGACAAGGACCAAAATATCTTTTACTTCGGCTCCCAAAGCTTTACGTACTCCAATTTCTTTGAACCTTCTTTCAGCAATGTACATGGACAGTGCGTAGAGCCCCATACAGCTGATGATCACGGATATAATTGCGAAATATTTGATAAGGTCAAACGTCTTAAAATCACTTTCATACTGTGCGATAAGATGGTCATTGAGTGGAAAAGACTCAAATGGAGCATCCGGAATTAACTGATCCCAAATAGCTCTCAAATTCGCTTTTACATCGGTGTAGTTATCACCATCGTAGTGTATTACTAAGTTGGGTATAGCGCCATCACCTAATACCAGCATGATAGGCTCTATACTTTGATGTAGAGAGAACTGATTTATATCTTTCGTTACGCCTACAATATCATAATTGTAAGTGATCCCGTTCCAATCTACATGTATGGTTTGCCCGATTGCTTCTTCAGGAGTAAAGCCAAATTGCCTGGTGGCTTCTGTATTTACTATGACCCTATTCGTTAAAGAGTCATCTACCACTCCTTCCCTAAAGTGTTGACCGGCTACAAGCTTCATGTCAAGGGACTTAGCAAAGTCTGTATCCACTTCATTCTGATAAATGTGTATGGCTTCATCCATGGTTTCACCATGCTTATAAACGAAAAGATCACTGAAGATGAACATCCCCGGTATGTAATCGCTGCCTCCTACGCTTTGTACTTGTGCCAGAGACTTGAACTGCTCTTTGAGTTGTGGAGCCATCTCATCTAAATCATTGGCTAATGGCACTACTATTCTTTGTGAGGATGCAAAACCCAGATCCTTGCTTTTCACAAATTCCACTTGCTCTGAGATCACCAAAATGGCGCTGATCAACACAATAGAGATCATAAACTGAGCCGTAACCAGGACCTTGCGTAAGATGGATGTACCGGCTTTATCTCTATTTTTTCCTTTAAGTACAGAAGTAGGCTTAAATGATGACAGATAAATTGCCGGATAAAGACCCGCTAAAAAGGCTGTGACCAATAAAAATGAGACCAAATAAGCTAACAGCGTACCAATACTCTCCATGCTAAACCCAATGGATTTACCAATGAACTGGTTAAAAACTGGTAAACAAAATTCCACCAGTAGAATACTAAAGCCCATGGCAACGGCGATTATGATGAATGACTCTCCAAGGAACTGGATAATAAGCCCCTTAGAAGTAATACCCATTACTTTTCTTACCCCCACTTCCAGCGCTCTATTGCTCGCCTGTGCCGTTGATAAATTCACGTAATTAACACATGCCAGTGCCAATATAAGCGCGCCAATGCCGATAAGTACATTGATAAACGTTTTGCTAACTGTACCATCAATATTGCTTGAGAAATTCACATCCGTATGTATCTCCTCGATAGCTTGCAGGCTCATCTTCTTGTCCATACCGAAGGCCTTGATATCACTAGCCCCATTGTTACGAAAGATGTGATCAATTTCACTTTCAACATTATCTATGTTAGTATTAGGGTAGCATTTCACGTAGGCAGCGGCAAAGTTATTCGTTACCCACTGATCAGATAAGGAAGACAAATAGTCACGCCATCCGGCACTGGAAGTAGAAATAATAAATGAGGGATTAATATGTGAACTATACGTAGTTTTATTATAAACAGCAGAAACTTTAAATTCAAACTCACCTGCTATCGTGCTAATTTTGACTATTTGTCCAATCGCTGGTTCACTCCCAAAAAGTTTCCTGGCCCAGGTACTTTCCAGCACCACAGAACTAGGGTTAGGAAGAGGCATTTCCTGATTACCCGAAATAATGTCAAAATTTAATATCTGAAAAATCGAGGAGTCTGCTACTGCGCCACTTTTTATATAGAAAGACTCATCGTTATAGAAGATCACGTCCTTACCGAACTTCTCGGAATCGATGATCCTAGCCGCGGTTTCAATTTCCGGTATCTGCGCCTGCACGGCCATAGCCACGGGAACAGATGTGGACGGAATGTTAAGAGCACTTCCACCTTTTTGAGTGATAGACGAATTAATGCGGTAAATACCATCACCATGATGCCTATCATAATTGAGCTGGTCGGAAACGTATAAAAAGATAAGGAGGCAGCAAGCTATACTTATTGATAAGCCTAAAATATTAATAGAGGTAAATAGCCTGTTTCTAACCATTCCTCTAAATGTGGTCTTGATGTAGTTCTTAAGCATGTGATCCTATTTAAAGTGAGTTATGTTGTTAAGTGATTTAGCAATGAGTTGAGCATTAATCATTCTTAATGTATTCTACCGGATTCGCAAGAGCTGAATTTAAAGCCCTGGAAACCACCACTAGCACTGTAAGCGCAAACAGCAATGAAGAACCCAATAAGAGTGTAATATATGGGAAGCTAACTCTGTAGCTGAAGCTATTGAGCCAAAGGTCCATACCAAAATAGGCAAGTGGCCACCCCAGCAGAGTCGCTAGTAAGAGTAACGTCAAAAATTCACGAGAGAGTAAATAAAGTATGCTGTTAACGCTAGCCCCTAAAACTTTTCTTATGCCCACCTCCTTCGTTCTTCTTTCTACTGAATATGATACTAATCCGAACAAGCCAAGAACAGCTATTACGATCGCCAGCAAAGAAAAGAAAGTAAACAAGCTTTTGAAGGCTTCTTCCTTATGGTAAAGGACATCCAGTGTTTGGTCTAGGAAGTTGTAAACAAAAGCTTGCTCAGGGAGTACACTGTTCCATTGTTGTTCTATTCTTTCAAGCGTACTACTTAAGTTTCCTCCTTCTACTTTAACCGAAAGATAGTCGAACCCGATAAAGGGTGCCATAGTGATTACCAAGGGATTGATGGCTTCATGAAGTGTTGCAAAATGATAGTCTTCAACTACACCGATCACTTCATGCTTACCTCCTCGCCTTATGATCTTTCCAATAGGTTGAGACCAACCCATCTTGTCAACTAAAGCCTGATTCACAAGATATGCACTTGAATCAGAAGATATTAACTCAGAAAAATTTCTCCCTTCTAAAATGTTAACAGACATGGTTTCAAGGTAATCCGGATCTATATGAAGAGCATTGAACATGTATGGAACATCAGTGCCTTCTACAAAATATCCGTTAGAAGTATAACCATCCCCGGGAAGTTGAGAAGACGCACCAATACCTTTTACTTCCGGCAGGCTATTCACAGCTGACTTCAACTGTTGAAAACTTTTTTTGGCTTCAAGACTAGATAGAGGAATAGTGATGATATTCTCACCCTGATAGCCCAGTTCTTTGTTTTTAATGTATTCCAACTGGTTGAAAATAACTAAGGTAGAGGTGATCAGGGTAATTGAAATAACGAACTGAAAGGATAATAATCCTTTACTGACACCTGAGGTACGGCCGCCTTGAAATTGGTTTTTTAATACTTTAATAGGCTTAAAAC
>JBCCSU010000103.1:0-15519 GCA_039199635.1 Bacteroidota bacterium
ACAGATCAATTTCTACTTTTTGGACATTTAGATCAAAAATTTTTTAAAAATTTTATTGATCTAACTTTCAAAGATCAGGGAACTCAGAAATTGTAAAAACACCGATGACGTTTTAGCACTTTGATCGCTGGCTATTTTAACGTGAACATAGGTTCTCTTTTTAAGTCGCGCGCTTGATAGAGATATAGCTTTCCTTCAAAACTGGGATCATAGTCTATGGTAAGGAATAGTAAACCAAATTCTGATGACAGCGCATATAAATTATCCGTACCTAGATAGAATAAATTGTTTTGTTTTAAAAGTTTAATGTCCTCATTTACAATCAGCTTACCAAACCCTTCTTTGGACATCAGAACATTTCCATAAGCTGTGCTTGGTTGATCATTTTCATCTGTGTATTCTACTATTATTTTTCTTTCTAAAGCCTTTAAATTTTTATTGCTTAGCTCTTCTTGTAAAAATAATTGCGCTAATGTATGAGCTGTCTCTTCAATAAAAATGTTGCATTGCGCATTGATCATTAATGAAACAGTCAGTTGCTCCTTAGGGTAGTGGACTATCACTGTTCTAGCCCCTTGCCAGCTTCCAGCATGTCCCACGGTCTCTCTACCCACTATATCTCTGCCTATTCGCCAACCTACACCAACATTCGTTTTATCTCCACTCGGTAACTCAGTATTAGAAAATAAATTTGCTGCTACGCTTGAAGAAATAAATCCATTCATGTATCCTTCCATCATCTTTACCAGGTCGACCGAAGTGCTTTTAAAACCTGCCCCAGGCAGCTTATAGCTTCCGTTGAAGTACTTTTTATCTAATATGAGCTTACCTTTCTTAAAGAGGTACATCCTAGCCTCGTTTTTTGTCACTTCGGATGGTTCGTCAGGAGCGGTTCTTTCCATTCCCAATGGTTTAAATATGTCTTCCTGTATATAGTCTAAATAGTTTTTTCCTGACGCACCCTCAATTACGCCAGCCAATAAATTATAGGCTAATGAAGAATATTCATACTTCGATCCAGGTGTAAAGCGAAGTGTAGTTTCTTCAACTAATTCTACTAACTCTCTAGTAGAATTATAATTCTTCTTTTTTGATTTGTTATGAGTAGGCCGGTGAGGGATACCACTCGTGTGATTAGTTATCTGCCTCGTAGTTAAAGTAGTAAATGGCTCCTTTAGGTATGGGATATACTTCTTAATAGGTGCATCTAAGTCTAATTTGCCTTCGGTTACGAGTCTGGCTATAGCGGTGATTGTGATCATTTTAGAAACTGAAGCCGCTCTTATACGCGTGGTAGCCTGCATTTCAACATTGTTCTCCAGATCTGCATAACCGAAACCTTCCGCATAATGGATCTCACCTTTCTTGCTAACGGCTACAGAGATTCCAGGTACTTTAGTTTTAAGGAGGAAGTCATTCATTAATCGACTGATCAATTCATCTCGTGAATAGCCAACCTGACACATGCTTTTCGTGTGAATCAGAACGAGACACCATAGTACTATTTGTTTCATCTTCATATTTTGACCTTTTTAGTCAAAAATACGGTCAGAAGATGTCCTTCAGCGGCATTTTAAGGTGCGTTGTGGTGAAATATGAGCTATTTGTGGTGAGATTTATCTAGCACATGCAGTGAATTTCTAAAGGTGTCTGAAACAGGAATTTGAGATAAGGTGAGTCTTATAGAATTCTTATTGTTCCAAGAGATAAAGTGTGCAAAATTCATCAAGTAACATCGGTGCGTCTGAACCAATGAGGGTATGTCTTGCTTTATATCCTTCAACGTATACCGAATCAATTTTTGCTTTAAAAGTTGGCCTTCCAGGTAGTTGATTTCCAGATAGTTATCCGCTGCCCTAATAAATACATGGTTGGACAGGAGTATTCTCATTTTATCATATTTAGCTTTTCCAAGTGTTACCCACATATCTTGATTTTGAAGAAGTTTACGCACCAGCTACCGGAGAAGAACAAGGACAGGCAGAATCAAGGAAAAGAAGGGTACATATATGCTGTTAAAGAACTCCCCTATGTTATACTCTCCTTGAATAAAGTCTGAAGTATAATAAATGTATGCAGGAAAAAAGGTGATTGTAAATAGAGAACTTACTACTAGAAACTCACGCTTCCATCCGTCTAAGAGAATTTTATTGGATAAAAAGCTTTCCAACTTAAAAACAACGAGATATGATAAACAAAAAACCACACCATAACCAGGTATCATGCTAAGCCGGTTTTGTAGACTTACGGTAGCAATATCGAAAGGAGCTATAATAATTAAAAAAGCAACTATCCAAAGACCAAGAATTAGTGCTATCAGTAAATGATATTTTACAATGGTGTTCAGTTTCAAAATTTAATCTTAAGTGTAGAAAGATAAAATCACGATCTCAATTTCAAGCTTTTCGCCATAAATACGTTAGGTGGGTTACTTTAGTTATAGATCATTTGACTACCAAACTATCGCTAAGATAAGCGTGAGCTGTGCCAGCGACTGAAAACAACCATTCAAAACGATCTCTATAGTAAATAACAGTATCCGAATCAATATTAGAAAAACTTAGGTCCAGCTCTATTTTTGAGCTCAACTCCTTTCGATCCAGCGACCTGACAATTTTGGTATCCAGCGAATCTAATATATGCGCTAAAGGAACTTGAGTATAGTCTAGAATATATTCATTGATAGAGCTATTAGAAACCCAATCTAATGAATTGATCAATACATTTTCACTATCCATGCTGTATTTCAAGTTATCAAAAATCAACGTTTTATCTGCACTCAATGATGGACTGGTGGTAGTTTGAATGTTTACATCAACATCTCCTTTCGTTTGAAATTGGAGGCTAAGTTGATTATCAACGGCAGAGGTTTTGAAATCGGTTAAAGTAGCCGAAAGTCCTGCGTACTCCACCACCTGACTGTCCAGCTGATCACTGATGATTAAATCCAGGTATTGATAGGGCACGTTGAGAGACACCTTTAGATTAAGGCCTTTCATGGAGCGCTTGATCTTGTTCTTAGGCAAGTTTGACCCAGCCACCGTCACTCCTTTTAGTGGTGTTAATAGTATGCCGGTTTGAGTTTGGACATTGATCCTTAGAGTATCGGTTATCTCATGATCAAAAACGGCCGAAAACTGATTAGGAACCATAGAAAGCCAAATTTCGACAGGTTTTTTTGTAACTCTATGTGTTGTATTCAGCAAATTCCAAAGGGCTAATACTTCTTTTCGCACTGGTACACTTTTATTAATGGCAGTACATATTGCGTCAGCCATTACCCCTTTATTTTTATCTATTTGCTTTGCTATTTTCTTTTTCAAATTCACTTTTACTCCGGCTACTTTGATGGTAGGTTCATCGATCCAATGGATCTTTTGCAAAGAACATCTGGTATTCAAGTGAAAATCTTCGTCCAGGCTCAGAACTGTTCTTAGGTCTACCCTTAACCTAACATCCACTGATTTTTTATTGGCAATAGTGATCCCACCCACTTTCTTTCTAAAAAACAGTTGTGCACTCAAGGGTAGTGAAGCATCTAACTTATTCTGATATCCATTGAGCAATAGCTTCCCGATAGGCGTAATTTTCACCAAAACATAATCACTCTTCTTCTTGAGTGGGATAGTGTCGCTCATTAATGTATCCGGCATTAGCCTGTTGATCATTTTCTGCAAATCACGAATAGGGTAATCCAGTGGAACTTGTACGGTGGAGAGATTCAATGAATCAGAATAGATAGCTTGGTAATCACTGATATCCGATGCCGCCAGAGTTATCTCTTTGGGGCTGTTCTTCTCACAACTGATAAAAATAAGGAGAACAAGAACTGAAAGCCGTCTATCCACTTTAAAACGCACTAAATTCTTGATTCGGAAAACAGATCGTAGGCCGCTATGAGGGATTCGGAAGTATATGATTCTCCATATAGCTGATATTTATCTATTTCATCACGATTCTGTGTGTAAACCGGAACATAATCCTTATCCAGTTCGCTCCAGATAATAAGTAAATAATTATAGGATAATTTGCTGGACCTACCCTTCTCAAGCCAGTTTTGAAACATCTCTTCGTCAAGTTGTTTGGGAAAAACAGGACTATCGAACACGGTTCAAAAGTTTTATATAACCTGCCATATTAAGCTCTTCCTATTGGTTGAAAGCAAATTATCTTAACATAATTGCTAAACTCACAACGATTTAATTTAACGTGAATTCGATATAAAATCCTACCCACAGAGTCATTGCGGAATTTTTCTTCTAATCTTTTATTTAAAATGAAGAAAAATATCCGCAATCCCCCCAGGCCAGTATTATGAGATTCATGATAAAATCATCTCTTCTAACGACCAGAAACTAAATCGAACTCCCGTTAATTCATTTAAATTAAGCAAGAATGTGGATAGCCTTTACGTTCTGGTTAAAGGGTTTTAGTTTATCGATCTTTATAAGTCTAGTAACATTATCTACCTGACTTTTGGTACTCCCTTATTGTACTGTATACTTGCGTAACTCTATCTAAATTATCAATATCACACTGAACAGATTCCCATTGAGTCTAAAAGAAAAATATTTTAATCAGGCACGCAAGCTGGAATCGATTTATCCCCATCTTAATTTTCGCAATCACTGTTATTGGCGAATAGCACTTGACAATACACTCTCAGCCAAATGGGATACAGTCATTCAGAAACCCGCCTATCTTCATTTAACAGAAAATCAATTACGGCGAGTCATACAATTACTAGAAGATTACGAAAAAGATCAAGAGCTACTCATAAGGCATAATAGCAACTCTCTACGTTTTCGGCAAAGAAAATGAAATTTGCAGCTGAATGAAGATAAGCTATAGCTCTACTTTTTCGCTGGCTTTAGGTCAAAGTTTTTGAACATAGGTGCTCTACCTATCTTTGAACAAATAGGGCATTCATAAGGGTTATGACCTCTGGCAGGGCAGTATTCTCGTCCAAAAAAGATGATCTGTAAGTGTAATTTATTCCACAAACTTTCATCAAACAGTCGCTTGCAGTCCTTTTCCGTTTGTACCACGTTTTTTCCTGTGGATAGTCCCCAGCGGTATATAAGCCGATGGATGTGTGTATCTACCGGGAAAGCAGGTATACCGAAAGCTTGGGACATCACCACAGAGGCTGTTTTGTGCCCTACGGCAGGTAGTCTTTCCAGAGCTTCCATATCATTAGGCACCTCACCATTATACTCGGAGACCAGAATTTTAGAGAGTTCTGAAATTCCATTGGATTTCATGGGACTCAAACCACATGGCCTGATGATCTCCTTGATCTTTTCTACCGGCACTTCAGACATATCCCAGGCGTTATCTGCTACGGCAAATAGCCCGGGGGTAATTTTGTTTACCCTTTCATCGGTACATTGAGCTGACAAGAGTACGGCAACTAACAACGTGTAGGGGCTATAATGATCTAGCGGTACAGGCAAAGTGGGATAGGTACTTTCCAGGGTATGAATAATAAAATCTACTTTTTCTGATTTTTTCATGACGCTCGCTGACGAAGATAGAGAATGCATTAAGTTAATAGGTTACTAATTCCTTCGGTTCTGTGGGTAAGGAAACACCAGGTGGCAAATCCAGTTCGGGATCGTCCGGTAGTATACCATCATCGTTATCGTCATCATCATCGGTGTTATCATCATTTCGATAAACAAATATCTTTATCACCTTATAGATTACCCAAATATTCAAAGCTATGAAAGGAATGTAAAAGGGGTTTTCGAGCAAAAACGTCCACATAGTAACTGTAATAAAATGCGTTTTATCTATTTCTCAAAGATGAAACTTCATTGAATGATTACTGAATAAACATCTGTTATATTCCAGTGTTTTGATAAAATGAAGGTAAATGTTGTATGGTTAAAAAAAGATGTTCGGCTTCATGATCATGCACCATTATACTATGCCTCGAAATCGCCACATCCTGTATTGATACTATTTCTGCTCGAACCAAGCATGATGCAAACGGAAGAATCAGCTATGCGGCACTGGCGATTTGCTTATCAAGGCGTGAAAGAGCTTAAGAAACGGCTAGGTAAAAAACATTTGCTAATACTTCATGCAGAAGCGCTTGCTGCTTTTCGTACAATTGCTAACAGCTATCAGATAGAAAGTATTCTTTCACACCAGGAAACCGGATTGGAAATCACCTATCGCAGAGACCAAGCGGTACGAAAATGGTGTAAAAAACAAGGTATAGGCTGGAAAACCTTTGAGCGAGATGGTGTCAGACGAAATATAGCAGATCGAAAAAAGTGGCAGGAACAATGGGACCAATATATGAAAAGCGTAATACCACCCTTGGATCCTGACACCTTGAATACGGTAATACCGGACTATGATCAATTTGAAAGCGAATGGCTTGTATTACCCGAAGCGGTTACGCATGTAGTCCCTGGCTTTCAAGTTGGAGGTGAAACCAAAGCGCTACAGCTCTTAGATAGCTTTACGAAATCACGTGCAAAATCTTACCTAAAAAACCTGGCCCGGCCTGCGCTTAGCCAGGATACCTGCAGTCGACTTTCTCCCTACATAGCCCACGGTCATATCAGCGCACGCTTAGTCTACCAACGCACGGCTTCTGTTAAAAGTAAATTGGGCAAAAATATTGATCAGTTTCATAATAGATTGTGGTGGCGGTGTCATTATATTCAAAAATTGGAAACGGAATATAGCATCGAAAAAAAACCGATCAATCGAGGCTTTGAAGGACTAACCAAGGCTTACCGGCCCGACTACTTCGAGGCATGGTCAACAGGATATACCGGGTTTCCAATGATAGATGCCTCCATGCGCTGCCTGCTGGAAACAGGCTATTTAAATTTTAGAATGCGCGCTATGTTGGCTACATTCTGGAGTTTCACTTTATGGCAAGATTGGCGCATTGGAGCTACTCATCTTTCGCAGGTTTTTCTGGATTTTGAACCGGGCATTCACTACCCTCAGTTTCAAATGCAAGCTGGAATGACCGGCTACCATCCTTTACGCATTTTCAACCCTATATTGCAAGCAAAGAAGTACGATGATTACGGTGTATTTATAAAACGATGGGTACCCGAACTCCGGCAAATACCTGATAATCTAATTGCCACACCGTGGGAATTATCTCAAATGGAGCAGGCCTTTTATCATACCTATTTAGGTAAAGATTATCCATTACCTATTGTTAATTATGATCAAGCCACGCATGAAGCCAAAGAAAAATACTGGGCATATCGAAATAGCAAGGAAGTAAGGCAGCACTTACCGGATCTCTGGAAAAAGCACAGTTTACCCAAGGATATCATACATTACGAAGAAGAGCTAAACCTTCATTCGGGCTTAGTAACCGAAAGTATTATGTACAATCCCAAACCTTTTAATTGAATCCATTGAGTAAGTATCCTAAAAAAGGCTCAAAGACCTTTACTTTAACGAAAAGACATCTTTTTATTCCGTTAAGGGAATGAACTGTTCGTTTTTAGAGAGGAAGTTGATGATTGACCTGATGAAAAATTATTACTGTTACTTTCCTAAAAATGCTCCTTTTTGAAATTGGAATCACCTCTATTACCCTTAAGACATTCGAATCCATATGCTGATTGAAAAAGATTATAACCTTACTACGGTGTTTACCACAGTGAAGCATGAAATTAGGCGCGCTACACTGGATAAAAGACACCCTTTCCGCTATGTAGTATTGGGAACGGAAGCTGCGCCTGTAGCTATGCGCTATGTAGTACTAAGAAAAGTAGATGACAGCTTGAATCTAACGCTCTATACGGATCACAGATCAGGTAAGATCCACCAGCTCAACGCTGAGCCCAGAGCTCAGCTGCTTTTCTATCATCCTGGCAAAAAAGTACAGGTAATGATCAATGGTACTGCTATCCTACATCATCAGGATAGCCTGGCGCTACAGCATTGGCAAAACGTACAGGGAGATGCTAGAAAAGCGTACGCTTCAACACTCGCTCCTGGTACGAGCATCAAGCAGCCGAAAGATGCCTATATGTGGAACAGTCCTATGACAGCAGAACATTTTACCGTTATACAATTTGAACCTACTCGTGTGGAGGTATTACAGCTCAGCGGCTTAGAACATTTACGCGCTGTTTTCAGCAAAGAATCAAGCTGGAACGGTACCTGGGTAGTTCCCTAGCGGTGTTAAGATGGGGTGTACATACCTGAGCATTATGTACAAATTAAATGATACGTTTGCGCATTTCTTTTTTCTCGCTTTGCCTCTTCTTATTGTCCAGGCGCTTTCTTTTAGCGGCTTTGGTAGGAGCTGTAGGTTTTCTGGTCTTGCGCTGAACGAACGCCTTTGCCAGCGCCCTATCTAATTTTTTAAAGGCAATTTCTTTATTTTTTAATTGTGATCGCTTGCCATCAGCGGAAATGATCAAGTCACCGGTTTTGGTAACTTTTGATTTATTGGCTGCCAGAATCAGTTCCTTTTGTAATAGGGTTAGTTTTTCTGAAGCAGCCACCTTCCAGCGCAAGTGTACTTTAGTCTCCACTTTGTTCACGTGCTGCCCACCTGGCCCACTACTTCGTGAAGTAGTAATAATAATCTCCTCCTTTATCTCATCGACTTTGATCCGTTTCACACCTTCAAAACATTGATTCTGGCCATGTGTTTAATTTCTAATGACAAATACAAAAGTAAATTACTATCATGATCGAACACTTTTTTTACTGTCCTTATTGCTCTGCTGAGATATCGATGTTGTTAGATCCTTCCATATCACAACGCTACATAGAAGACTGTGAGGTATGTTGTAACCCCATTGATGTAGCCTACGCAATAGAAGATGCAGAGATTATTGAATTTCAGGCTATTTCCATTGAGCAATAAAACATCCGCCAATCTGCAGTTACTCTTCATCAACCCATTAATCAGGCACTAAGAATTTTGAGGCATTGTTCAGAAAGTGGTTTAGGTTTTTACAACTGATTTTTTGAACGTACATTTAGTTAACATACTTCGTAAAAATTTTATTGAAAACCAATTACCGTTCTGTCTATACGGCTTTCGATCCTTATCCATCTCGCAAAGGATCAGCCATACATATTGAAAAAGCCTCACAGGTATTGAGTCTTAAGTACGGAAGAACGTTATTACTCACGTTGCCAAAACAGGTACGGCATAGGATTAGGAGACCAATAAAACACCTACAATTTGAGTTATCAGAATCAAATTACCTGACCAGAGCGCAGTTATATTCTAAGTGGGTAGATGATATTCTGAGTTCTCAGCTTCATGTCAAAATAGGTCATTTTAGAGATATATGGGGTGGACCACCTATTCTGAAACGGCCTAACTTACTTTCAGTATTCGAGGTGAATGGCCTTCCCTCCATAGAGCTTCCGGACAGGTACAGCAACATCACATCAGATACCCGCGAAAAGATCGTACAATTAGAAAACTTCTGTCTTCAAAAAAGTGATGCTATCATCTGCCCCTCAGAAACTATAAAAACGCATTTACTATCCAAAAAAGTAGATGAAAGTAAAATACGTGTAATCTCTAACGGTGCTACTATTCCTGAAGCAATGCGCAAACCTGCTGGCCTACCCGATCAATACATCATTTACTTTGGTGCGTTGCAGCCATGGCAGGGTGTGGATATTCTTCTTAAAGCTATGCAGTACTTACAAGATAAGCCGGAGATTAAATTGGTTATATGTAGCTCTCATAAAGCAAGACTTTCTAAACCTTATCAAAAGTTAGCAACACGATTAGGATTAGAGCAGCAGGTAATTTGGCGGCATAAACTCAAAAAGCAAACGCTCTACAGCATTTTAGGTCATGCCAAAGCTTCAATCGTTCCGCTGACCGAGTGTAATAGAAATTTAAAGCAAGGGTGCTCACCGCTTAAAATATTTGAGAGTATGGCCTGTAAAGTGCCGCTGATAGCCTCTGATATCCCAGTGGTCAGAGAAATATTGGAACAAAATAGAGATGCCAGACTCGTACGCCCCGATAGACCGGCAGAGTTGGCTCGTGCCATACGCTTGTTTATAGATTATCCTAGAATGGGTGAAAATCTTGCAGAAAATGCTTTCGAAAAATTAAGCCAAAACTATACCTGGGCAAACATAGATGCCCAACTTTCTGATTTTTATGATAAATTAGTTGAATCCATTTATGCTTAAATTCTAATGATCTATGGGAAAAGCTGCGAAACTCTATAACTCATTAAATACACAACAAAGACAATTTTATAGAGAAAAAACGCTGAGTACCACTATGAAAGTAAAACAATGGATTGCCTTTCTTTCTAAGGTATCCACATTGGATAAGCTAGGTGACGGTAAGATCAAACTTCTTTCAGGATTAGGTGCAATATGCATAGTATTAGGCGTGATTTCCATTTTCGTTGCTGCCTTTTCAGAGGTCTACGAAATTTTCATTGCCAGCGGAGTTTTGATTATTACGGGTATTGTTTTGTTGCTCATGCGGCGTAAAGCTCTAAAACAAGATATTAACAATTACCTCAGACAGTTCTTTATGCCCGTTTTGAATGTGATTAAAGACAAAGCGGGTGAAGAGGCTAAATTATCAGCTAGTCTCGATTTTAGAAACCCCAGAAAGGCACTTGAACCGGTACGAAGTAAGGTGGGTACCCGAGATCAAAAATTATACAGTCCTACTTATATCATGTCCAGGGTATCGCTCAAAGATGGTACGCTATTGGAATTTGTAGTAAAAGATGATATCAAAGATCTGAACTGGAAGAAGCGCAGTGCCAGTGGTAAGACTAAGTTCAAGCGCAAAACTAAATTTGTGCACCAGTGCTTCATTAAAATGACACTACCTAAAGCTGAATATACCTGGAATGAAACGCAGGGCGAGGGTATAGAAATAGCTGACCATAATGACCACTATCAGGTTAAGACTAAGATAAAGATCAAAAAAATAGGAGACCATGTACTTCACGTAAAGGCGTTTTTTGAGGCTATTCAAGCCATCTATGAATTATTTCAACCTCTCAATCCTAAAGCGAAAGCCTCTACCGTTAGGGATGATTCAGAAGAATTTGACGATAGCTTGATGCTGGTTCCCTATGTTTGGTACGGAGGCTATTTCGATCAATACGATTACGATAGCTTCGAATACAGTGATACCGGTGAGATGATAATGGAAGATGAATCTGCCAATGTTTTTGATAGTTAATGGCCGTAAAACTGCTGTGGTTAACTGAAAATTATCCTCCACAGCGTGGCGGTATGGCACAGTCTTGTGACCGCATCATACACGGGCTAAGAAAAAACAATTATGAGATAGAGATCATACATTTCGCCGTTAAAGGACATCATTTGGTGCGCAAGCAACAAAGCGGAGGCGGATACACCGCTGTAGTCTATGAAGAGAGCGAATCTCATACGCTTAACCTAGCTTGGAATTACGTTAAAACGTTGGGTAATTTCGATTATGTGGTGGCCTATGGCAATAACCTTTCCCTAACAGGAGCCCCCATTTTTGCCAAATGGATGAAGAGTAAACTCATCACCTTTCTACGTGGCAATGATTTTGACACTTCTATTTTCACCCCGAGAAAGCGAGAAACACTACAATATGCCTTAGAACAATCGGCCATTGTCTTTTCCGTGAGCCATGAAAAGCTCCTCAAAATAAATAGATGGATTCCAGAAGTAAGCGTTCATCACGTTCCCAATGGAATTAATCTGGAGGAATGGAGTCCTTCTAAAAGTGAGATCTCATTTGCGGAAAAATGGACAAAGGAAAATGTCAAAGGCAAGATTTGCCTCGGTTTAATAGGCCAGTTAAAGCCTAAAAAGGGTGTTCAGTTCTTTATCCAGGCACTATCCAAGACAAGTGTAAAGGATAAGGTCCATCTTTTACTTATCGGCGAAATAGAAGAAACACATAAAGAGCAGTTAGATCAAAAGGGACTCTCCTATTCACTTGTTTCGTTTCAAGATAGGTTTCAGCTTATGAAGTATTATTTATGTTGCCATGCCCTGGTTATCCCCTCCTTTTATGAAGGTATGCCGAATGTGATGCTGGAAGCCGGTGCACTGGCTATTCCCATCATTGCCTCTAAGGTCGATGGAATGGCAGACGTAATCGAGCATAATGTAGATGGATTACTATTTCAGGTAGGGAATGAAGATGCCTGTAGAAGAGTTTTGTACGAGTTCATATCCATGAAAGATAGTTGGGCAGAAATGGGGCAAAAATTAAAAATGAAAATTAAAAACAAATACACCGCTTACCATGAAATGGAAAACTACTCAAACTTTATTATCTAGCCCTTTATTCGGTTTAGCTGCTCTGGTATTCATCAGTTGTGGCAGTAAACACAATACTGACACAGCTGAAAGTGAAACTTCGGAAATCTCAAACTCATCCACCGAATCTGCTTCTGTTTCCAAAAATCTCAGTTATTCTATCAATTCAATTGCAAATGAAAAAATAGCTGAAATTTCTATTTCCGGAGAAGAACTCATTATTTCTCTCACGAGTGAAAAACTTTTTGGAATCCTTAAAAAGGCAGATAAAAGAAAATATTTCGATCAAAATGACCAATTACGATATACCGTGAAGTATAAACAGGACGGTTTTAAATTAAACGCTCAGGATGAATCCTTACGATGGAAAATAAAGCTTTTTGACGATCATTTGAAGATCTCTAATAACAATGAGATGGCCGGAAGTTATCGGATCGGATTTTCAAGATCGAATAAGATGAAAGTAAAAAAAGATGATTTAGAGGTAGCTACTCTACGGGTCAAAGAGGGTGACACCTTCATTACCATTAAGGACAAATATAACCTGCGCAATTTTGGAAATTCCTTAGCATTGGGAATACTACTCATTGACTCCATACCAGAAAATGAAAAGATCATCTTATGTGCCGAATTAATAAAGAAAAGTAAGTGATCGGATTCTATGCTATGGGTGGAGGCCTGGGGCACCTGACCCGCGTTCAAACCTTTATCAGAAATAAAAAATTTAAAGGTCCGATAAGAGTACTAACCGCAAATAAGTCGGCTTTTCACTTTTTCTCAGCAGAAGAGGTACTCATGATCCATGCCAACGATTCCACTACACCTTCAGAGCTGGCTCAGCGCATCAGTGATCTTATTTCAAAAATTACTTTTGAGCATTGGTATATTGATACCTTCCCTTGCGGCATTTTAGGGGAATTAGGTAATGTACCAATTCAAAGTACTAGCAAGCACTTGCTGGCCAGAAGAATGCTCTGGAGGAATTACTATCCGCTTATTACTCATATTGAAACTTTTACCTCTACTTACACTTTCGAGCCTTTAGAATCTGATCATCAGCATTTTATAAAACGTAATTCAAAGACCTTAATTAAAACTTCTTTAGACTACACTTCTGACAGGAAAATAATTATCCCTAAAAAAAAGTCTTCAGCATCTATCTGGCTTATTGTTCATTCTACCCACCAACAGGAATTACTTCTCCTAATTGATCACGCCATGGATATAGCTATGCTGGAAAAAAAAGATCCTGAATTCGTGGTCATAAGTGATGTTAACGTACTATCTACCGAAGCAAGTATTAGGGTGCTCACTAATGAAAATCCGTTAAACTGGTATCCTCTAGCCGATCGGATCATTACAGCCGGTGGTTTTAACACTTGGCATCAGCTTAAGCCGTGGCGTGCTAAGCACATTGCCTTACCGTTTAAAAGAAAATTTGACGATCAGTTTTGGAGAGTAACGCAGACCTAACCAACCTAATTGAACTATGAAAGGTCATCCTTTTGAAGTAAAACTAAGTCTTTAACCCAATTAATATATTGCGTATCCATAAATAGTAGAGGAGCTTTCAGTTTCTTAATCGCTTTCTCCAGGTGAGAAAAATTAGACTTCGGAATATGAACTGGAATCTTGTAAAGCCGGCGATCCTTTTTATCAAATGGGCAAACCACCCTGGATTGAAAGAGGTATGGGATGAGCGTAGTATTACAATTCAGCGCTATTCTACTAATCGTGTCATCTTCTAATAATTCTGTGATCACTGTATTAATGCGTTCAAAAAAATCTGTGGTGGCAGAAAGGCGAACCCGTGAACCTGCGCGAGACTTCCCTCTTTTATTAAGGTATTTGATCTGGCTAAAACCTTGCTTTTTTCTGGTCATATAGGCGGATAACGTGGTATGGAATCTCATTTTGTTGCCTTCCATGACGCAAACTGCGGCATGTCCTGACTCAATAGTGACGTACAAGATGGTAGCTTTTTCAGAACCAACCACAAGCTTGTCATCCACCTTTACGTGTAGTGGTAATCGTAAGTAACCAATGCTCTTCTGGGTATTTAGTCCTAGCTGAACCTGATGCTTCTCAAAACTATAATTATGAGTCAAAGGGCTCGATTTGATCCAATCGAAAATATTCTGAAATGGAATATGAAAAAGGTTATGTGTCTCCTGTTTCAAGCGTTGGCATCTTATCACCTAAATATCCGAGATTATTATTACATAACACTAAGCACGGTCATTCTTCATTGAAAGCTTAACCTGAATATTGGGCAGATAGAGTACCTGATGATGGCTTTTCAGCCATTTAAATAAGTTTACTTTTTGGATTCTTGAGTGAGTTTGAACAACATGCTATTTACGTGGTTTAAAAAGAATACTAAACCAATTAGAAAATGAAAAAATTAAATTATCTCATGATGTTTGCTTTGGTCTTTGCATTTGCATGCGGAGGCGGTAATACATCCAGTTCAGAAGAAACGGTAGCGGAAGAGGTACCCGCTGAAACCACACCGGAAGAAGTGGTAGAAGAGGAAGAAAGTGCGAAAGACATAGTAGCGCTGGCAGTAGAAACCGATGCCTTGTCTACATTAGTAAGTGCCGTACAAGCTGGCGACTTGGTAGAGACATTGCAAGGAGAAGGTCCTTTCACCGTATTTGCTCCTACCAATGAAGCTTTTGCTGCATTACCTGAAGGAACATTAGACGATTTGCTCAAACCTGAGAATAAGGATCAATTAGTGGCTATTCTAACTTACCATGTGGTATCAGGAAAGGTAATGTCCACGGACCTAACGGATGGAATGACCGCAGCTACTGTTAATGGAGCTGAGGTTACTATTACTACTGCCGATGGTGCAAAAGTGAATGGTGCAAACGTAGTTACCGCTGATGTAGAAGCTTCTAATGGCGTGGTACACGTAATTGATGCCGTTATTTTACCTCCCGCAGAGTAAATTAACTCAAGTTAACTTTAAAGGCTGCCAAGTGCAGCCTTTTTTGTGGTCAATCTTCGATCCAGGCTATCTTCACCAGCTCATCAATATCTTGACGGAAATTGCCAAACCTGGATCTGCCTCTTACAATCAATGCCGGCGGAAGTTCAGGGACTACAATTTCCCCATAATCTTTTTTCGCTATACTAGTTACTTCATGACTTGCTAATCGCACTTCTACAATAGCACCATTTTTTTTAATTAGCTGGAGTCGGGCACCTACAGGTATGTCTTTGATGGTTTCTTTTACTTCT
>JBCCSU010000104.1:0-15495 GCA_039199635.1 Bacteroidota bacterium
AAGAAAAAAGGTACTTATTATTCGGCGGCTACTGGCCAGCCCTTATTCAGTTCGGAGCATAAGTACAAATCGGGTACAGGCTGGCCTAGTTTCTACCAGCCTATTAAAGAAGGCGCGGTTAAAGAGATCGTTGATAAAAGTTATGGCATGGTACGTACAGAAGTAGTGGATAGTGGCAGTGGTTCCCACCTTGGTCATGTATTTAACGATGGTCCGGCACCTACAGGTTTACGCTATTGTATGAACTCCGCTTCTCTTATTTTTGTGGCAGAGGGTGAAGAATTACCCGCAATAGTAAAAGAATGGCAGAATAAGTACGGTAAATAAAGTTACCACGTTACTTACCGGCTCTGCAACTACATGAATATTTGTTTTGGTCTAATTCGTTCACTAGTCATTAGCCGGATAAGGGTTTCCGCTTTGAGGTGGCTAAGTGTCATTTTATTAGCCACTAGACAAGGTTTTCATTTGCTGTCTAAATTATAGATTACTTTAAACCATTTTCCGTTCAACGGAGGACTTGAGGGCATTTAATAATTTGCCTAATTCTAATAACTGAAAAGGTATTTTTGTCAAAACTATGAGTTTAAATTTTCAAGTAAAACTCACGCGTTAAAGCTTTATACTGTTCGCTCCAGGTGCCATCAGATTCGTAATGGATCATTTCTGTTTCATCACATTTAGCTTGATGATTTTTATGGAATTGAAAAAGTACACGTTCTGGCTTCATAGCTCTTTTCGGTTTGAAAGACATCTTGCGCCATGGATGGAAACCATGTTTTTTAGCAGAATGAATAAACATCAATTCATCTTGAGTCGGAAGGATAACCGCCAGGCTACCCGATGAGGTTAATAGTTCTGAGCTGTGTTGTAAAAGCGCGTCATGAGTTAACGTAGGCGTATGCCTGGCCTCGGCTCTATACCTAATTGGACTGTGATTTCCTGCATTAAAGTAGGGTGGGTTAGAAACTATAAGGTCGAACTTTACCTTGGGTTTAAATTTTTGTATTGGTGCGGCAACAGCTTCCAGCCTATTGTGCCAAAGACTCCTTTCAAAGTTATTTTTAGCCTGCTTAACAGAACGTTGATGTATATCGATCCCCGTCACAGATAAATTAGGAAATCGCTGAGCTAGCATTAGGGCTATGACCCCTGAACCGGTACCTACATCCAATGCCCTTCGGCTTGTTCCTGCGTTTACCCAGGCACCTAGTAATACCGCATCTGTACCCACTTTCATACTACTCTTATCGTGGTCCAATGAAAATTGCTTGAAATGAAAAGTACTACCTGGCCTTGGCATTAATGGTTCGATTCGTCGTGCCAAATTAGTAGAATATCTCTATTTTCGAATAGAAACCTTCGCACTGCACTATGCCATTACCTTTATCAGACTTAGAAATTGCTCAGTCGGCCCGGCCTCATCATATCCGCAAAATTGCAGCGAATGTTGGGATTACTGAAGATCAGTTAGAGATGTACGGAAGTCACAAAGCGAAGCTTCCACTGCACTTGATTGATGATGAAAAGGTAAAGAATAGTAACCTGATTTTAGTGACAGCTATGACCCCTACACCTGCGGGCGAAGGAAAAACTACCACTTCCATCGGATTAACCGAAGGATTAAATAAAATGGGTAAGCAAGCTGTAGTGGTTTTAAGGGAACCATCCCTCGGACCGGTATTTGGTGTAAAGGGCGGAGCTGCGGGAGGAGGATACTCGCAGGTAATACCTATGGAGGACATAAACTTGCATTTTACAGGTGATTTTGCGGCTATTGAAAAAGCTAATAACCTGCTAGCAGCCCTCATTGACAATACCATTCAGAATAAAAACGGGCTCAATATAGATCCACGCACTGTGGAATGGAAACGGGTTATGGATATGAACGATCGTGCTTTGCGAAATATCGTGTCAGGAATGGGAGGAAAACCGGGAGGAATGATGCGCGAAACAGGATTTAATATCACAGCGGCCTCTGAGATTATGGCCATTTTATGCCTGGCTAAAGACATTGATGATTTAAAAGAGAAGATCGGTAATATTTATGTAGGAGATACCTTTGAGGGGAAAGCCGTTTTCGCTCGTGACCTTAAAGCCCAAGGGGCTATGGCGGCTCTGCTTAAAGAGGCAATAAAACCGAACTTAGTACAGACATTAGAAGGAAATCCGGCCATTATTCACGGAGGCCCGTTTGCCAACATTGCGCAAGGAACAAACTCTGTAATCGCTACAAAAATAGGGATGTCACTGGCAGACTATACAGTAACAGAGGCAGGTTTTGGAGCAGATTTGGGCGCTGAAAAGTTTTTAAATATAAAATGTGGTTATTCAGGGCTTAGCCCTAAGGCAATAGTTTTGGTGGCAACGATAAGAGCGCTGAAATATCATGGTGGTCAGCAGCTATCTGACCTTTCAAACCCGAACACTGTGGCCTTGGTAAAAGGATTAGCCAATCTCGAAAAACATATCGAAAATGTTAAAACCTACGGGCTATCAGTGGTAGTTTGCGTGAATAAATTTACAACGGATATACCGGAAGAGGTTCAACTTGTATTGGACAGATGCGCAGAATTGGGGGCGCGAGCCGCAGTTTGCGAAGGGTGGGAAAAGGGAAGTGAGGGTACTGTAGATTTAGCGCAGCAAGTGTTGAAAGCTGTAGAAAGCGGTAAAGCTCCTTATAAACCGGTATATGATTGGAGCTGGCCCGTGAAAGAAAAAATTGAAGCAGTGGCGCGAAAAGTGTACGGAGCTAAAAATGTTGAATTTTTACCTAAAGCGAAGCAGAATTTGAAAAAGCTGGAAAGAATTGGTCTCAGCGATAAACCCATCTGTATTGCCAAAACACAGAATTCACTAAGCGATGATCCAAAGTGGTTAGGCAGGCCGCAAAACTTTACCTTAACCGTACGTGAAATTGAGATAGCCGCCGGTGCAGGCTTCTCGATACCAATCACCGGGAATATGCTGCGTATGCCCGGCTTACCTTCTCTACCCGCGGCAGAAGGAATGGACATTGATAATGATGGCCGAATCACTGGCCTTTCTTAGCTAAAGAACGTGCAAGATCAACTAAAATCAGCAAACATTTTAAAATTCAAGGATGGTCAGTCCTTTCCGGTTGAGCCGGATCTTTTGGCGGTTGAGGAGCCACTCGAGATCAGGATAGGGTATGGGCCAGTATCCAGAAGGGAGCAAAAAAGCCTTTCGGTAACTATGCGAACGCCTGGCCACGATCATGAATTGGCGCTAGGTTTTCTTTTCACTGAAGGTATAATTCAGTCGTTTAATGATATTGAGGGCATTAGGCATTGTGAAGAGGTAGGGAAGGAAGAAAGAGGTAATATAATACGAATAGAGCTTAAACCTTTTATTCACTTGGATTTTGGTAAGCTAGAGCGTCATTTCTATACCACATCAAGTTGTGGGGTGTGTGGTAAAAGCTCTTTAGAGGCCATTTCCATCTCTTGCTCGGTTATAAACTCCAAATTAAAAATTCAAAATGAGCATCTAACATCTGCTCCTGATAAGCTACGATCAGCTCAAAAAGTTTTTACTTACACCGGAGGAATTCATGCTACCGGTCTCTTCAATGGAGACGGAGAATTAATTATGCTTAGAGAAGATGTGGGGCGGCATAATGCCTTTGATAAATTAGTTGGAGCATGTTTAATGAAAGGTTTGCTACCACTGGATACTTATTTTATACTGGTAAGCGGCCGAGTTAGTTTTGAGCTCGTACAGAAAGCAGTTCGGTCAGGGGTTCCTCTACTAGCAGCTATTGGAGCGCCTTCCACTCTGGCTGTGGAGCTGGCAGAAAGGTTTGAGCAAACGCTCATAGGGTTTTTAAAACCGACCATATATAACGTTTACAACGCTTCAAAACGCATAGTTTTCTGATTATGAAAATTAGGATAAAAGGTAATTCATTGAGACTACGGTTATCTCAATCGGAGGTATCTCTAATATCACGTCAGGGTAAGGTGGTGGAATGCATAAAATTCCCGGAGACTACACTCACCTATGAATTAATCAGCCATTCAGGACATGAAATAGAGGCTGCTTATGCTTTGAATAAAATAACCGTATCAGTTCCTCAAAATATCCTGGAACGGTGGTCAGGTACTAATGAAGTAGGCTTTGATAGCCATTTTTCGATTAACGATCATGAATCTCTTTATATCTTGGTAGAGAAAGATTTTAAATGTTATATAGAAAGAGGTGAGGATGAAAGTGATCTTTTCGATCCTCCCTCTTAACATCTGTATTTACTCCGGTAATACTACTCTTTGAGTGTACGTGTCACTGGTGGTAACTATTTCCAAAATATAGACACCTGCTTTATGCATACCCATATCTAATTCCAGTCGGTTAGATCCGGAATTACCTTCAATAGATTCACTTTGTATAACTCTTCCGCCGGCATCCACTACTTTTACTACAACCTTTTCCGCTTTTGGCAAAAAGAAAGTGCCTTCAACTTTTTTGTTTACCACTGGGTTTGGATAAACAGATAAGGGAATGGTATTAGCATCATCCTCAATGCTAGTGACAGAACCATTAGCATTATTAGTTTGAATTTCCAGGTTATCAATTGCCCAACCCCAGAATTCTTGGTTAAAATCGGAGAATAATCTGAATCTAATAAAAATGAGTTCGCCGGATTCAAAGGTATCGGTTATTCTAAAGCTGGTCTCTACAAAATCTGAGGATGAACCGTCCGTTCCGTTTTGCTCCTTTGTTCTCCAGGCGCTGTTCTCATCGGCATTGTAGCTGTCGAGTAAAGGTTCCCAGTTTATACCGTCAGTTGATCCCTCAACAACAACGAAATCTCCCGAGTTTGTTCCGGATTCTACTATTGCTACATTATCAAAAATAGATGCTGATGCATTAGGGCTTCCCACCCGAATGGTGTTCTTTAGCTGAGCCGTAACTTCCGTAAAGGCTAAATAGGGATTAGGACTAGACAGAATACCATCGTTAAATCCAGCTTCTTCATTATTATCAAATCCGGATAGAATAAAATCCTCTAAATCGGTATTGTTAAAATCATTAGCATATTCATCCACTACCGTATTAGGAAATACATCAACCATAAACGGAATAGATTCTACCGGGTTTTCGGAAAGATCGGCTCTTAAAATCAGTTCGGATCTATCGCTTTCCTGAGAGGCAATATTAATATCTACATTAAAAATAAAGCTCCCTGTGGTGGTTGGAGATTGAAGTGGTATAGGATTTCCACCCTCTATGATCAACTCCAGATTCTCATATAGCTCGCTAAGCTGAACAACAAAAGCAAGGCCACCCGTGGGTGTTTGCGCTGCACTCAAAATATTGGGTATAACATTGACAGGGGGTAAGTTTTCAAGCTGAGTCGTCCATATACCGCGCCCGTGTGAAGCTAATATTACCTGATCCTCCGCAACCTGCATTTGCCATACGGGTACACTAGGCAAGTCAGAATCGAGGAGGTGCCAGGTAGCTCCATTATCATTTGATTCTACAATACCGATCTCGGTACCCACCCAAATGGTATTCAGGTCATTAGGTAATACCAGCAAACAATAGACAGCCACATCCGGAAATCCGTTGGTGCTAGTTCCGGAGCCACCTTCAAAGCCGCTGATATCTTCCCAGTTCTCACCAAGGTCAGTTGTGCGAAGTACTTTAGGGCGATCAGCGAATGAAAACAAGGTGTAAGCAGTGTTCGCCTCAGTAGGATGGGTAAATACTCCACTGGTAAACCCTAGTGGGGTGGTAGTGTAGTTTGTAGTGCCTTCAAAGGAATCTCCGGCATCAGTGGAAACGAAAATTCGTCCAAAAGCATCCATTCTTCCCCCCGCCCACACGATAGAAGGGTCAGCAAGGGAAACTTCAATATCGGCAATGTTAGTAAATCCCCATTGCTGCGGATTAATAGGAGTTAAACGCCACTGGGTTAATCCAAAATTCGTATTTCTCCAAACACCTGAGGCTCCCACAGTATATAACATGCCCGGATTTTTATTAGAACTGGCAATTCTGGTCACAAAAGGACCGAGGCCGCTACCATTATCAGTGAGTCCAAAGTCTGCCGAATAGGTTTGATTAAAATCACCTTGACCTGCATTTCTAGAGCCGAAGAAGTTATTGAATTGTGAAGAAACGATCAGGAGGTCAGGGTTAGAGGCATTCCATACGGCCTCGAATCCGTCTCCAAATCCCGAGCGGAGATAGTCGGAGTTCTCATTAGCACTTTCACCTATTTGAGAAGTCCAGGAGCCGTTATCTTGTAGCCCTCCGGCATATACATCGGCTCCCGGCTGTTTTACCGCTCCGTAAAATTGACCGGTATTATACCCTTGACCTGAAAAGATCCAAGAGCCATCTACTTCACCAGGTAATGCAGACGGTTCGGTAAGGTAAACTCCCCCATCATTTCCGTTTAATAATCGAAATGATCCATCATTTGGATTAAGATTAACCGCTCTTAGGAAATGGTGGTCGGGGTGCAAATCACCCTGCTGAGAGGTGGTACCGAACTGCCGACTTTGGTTAAACCCGTTGACTGGATTAGTCGGAAAACTTCCTCTGGCATTAGAAAGGTTTTTAGTGGCTCTTTCTAAAATGGCTGTAGAAGCGGGTGTTATTTCTAACCTTGACTCAGGGAAAACAGTTATTTCAGATGATGTACTTGAAATAGGCCATAGAAAATACATCTCTTCAAACTCATGGCCGCCGTTAGTAGCTACACTTGTATTCGGAGCGGAGACATTGTAATCTAGGTTATGAATGTAAATATATTCGCGTCCTGAAACAGGATCATTCTGCGGAGTAAGATTGAACTCACCATTTCTTTCCTGGTCGCGAAAAGAGATCATAAGCTGTCGCTCCGGTGATACGGAAACGTCCCAAGCTTCAAAAGGTACATTCACGTAATCCTGATAAGTATAATCAGCAGGAGGCACCCCTGAGGTTCCGTTACCATTGCTGCCAGAGTTGGCCGGTACGGTAAAGCGATGCGCATTTTGACCCACGCCCTGTCCAAATCGTATCTCTACTTTTACTAATTCATCAGCGCTACCTATGTCACCTCCACCGTTTAAGAATGAACCACCAAAGCGCACAAAACTTAAAAAGGAATCGGTATCAATTTCCTCAACGGTTACCGTTATATTGGTCTGATCTATAAAATCGTCACTCACCACTGCTTTGAATAGGTCGACACCTCCCATATAAACAGTATTAGCGTCAAACGGATGGGCGAGTACCACATTGTCATAATTGCCCTGTAGTAAGTTGTCAATATTATTCTGACCATTTTCTTCACGTGTTAAAATCCAGCTAGCACCACCGTCTCTGGATACATATAGATCGGCGTCAGTTCCGTTAGATCCACCTTGCGTATACGCAAATATGTGATCTGTGATCACAGGGGATATGTCCATTTCTATTCTTCCCGAGGTAGCCAAACCACTGCTCGAGAAAGTCCAACTTAAACCTGCATCGATAGATTTGTAAATTCCCTTTGAATTTAAAGTAGCAAACTGAATATTGAAATCATCTGGTGAAGCAATGATTTGCTGAATTTCATTCTTGCTATCAAAAACTTCGGTCCAATTTTCTCCACCATCAGTTGAGCGCAGGATGTACGATGTATCATCTTCAAACACACCTGATGCATTGAACCCTATGCTGCAAACCAATAAAAGGTTAGGATCTTCAGGGCTTATGATAATACGATTAATATTGGTGAATCGAGGATCATTAGCAGTAGTTTCCAGTTGCTGAAAACTATTTCCACCGTCTATAGATTTAAACAGTCCATTGCCGTTACTTCCTGAGGTGGATCCCGGATTGGCAAAGTTTTCTCCGGTACCTATATAAAAAACATCTGGATTGCTTTCGCTACGTACAATAGACGTGGTAATTAGGTTAGGTAGATCAGGCGTTCTGTTGGTCCAAGATTGTCCCGCATCATTCGTAAACCATATTCCTCCGCTTACGGCACCTGCCAGCCAACTTCTCTCGGTGGCATCTTCTTCAAGTACCACAATTGATCGGGTTCTTCCGGGAACGTTAGCCGGTCCACGACTTGTCCAGGCCACATTAGCTGTCCTGACTGACCTTCTATTTTTATTTTGCTGACTTAATTCCTGAAACCTGTAATTATCCGGATATTCAGGATTCGTTAAATCTGTAGGCGTTTTGCGTAATCTATCTATTTCAAAATATAAGTCTGGGTTATCCGCATTTTTATCCTTCAAATATTTACGGTAATCAGAAGGATTATCTGCGGGTACCGGTTTCGGTGTAAAAGCAAAAGGCTGGCCAATGATAGCTTCAGGTTCTGTTTTAGTTAAAAAAAACAGTATTACTATTGATAAGCCAAGTATTGAAATTCCTATAATCTGTTTTAAGTTCATAGCTTGTTTTCAGTAGGTTGAAAAATCTTTTTAGTTCTTACATCAAATAGGATGTAATCATTTTTAATTTCCGGTTGGTCAACCCGGCCGGTGTAATCGATTATTTTGATCGTGAAATCATCATACCAGGAAACTGACCCATCTTGTAGCGTTCGTTCATAGATCCAGTCATTGTCCTTTACCTTCATCACCACCACTTTTGAAGTAATAGGTAATCCTGGTATTCGTTTTTTCCTTACTTCTTCGTGCACTCCTATCACTACCGTCTTGCTAGTATTCCATAACTTCTTAAAACTTTTACCTTCAAAGTACTGAGATAGGCGTGAATCAATGTCGGGCAGGTCCTCCCTTTTAGCTGTTTTACACGACTGTACAGCTAAGAATAACGTGGCACAAAATAAAAGACTTATAGAATAGTTCATAGGTTGTGAAATTGTGAAAAATTAAGGTATTATCTCATTTAAACGACGAATAACTTAGCCACGGTCTTACATAAGACAGAGGGAGTTAACTCTCATAAACTCGTTACTAAAATTTCATATTGGTTTTCCTGAATTATGTATTTTATGTTAAGCTGCACTGTATAACCTTTTTTTTATAAAAATCTCATCTATTCAGGATTAATAGAGAGAGGAGCAAGTATAAGCTTAACATAGGTGATTCCGATACCCGAACAACTGATTTTAATGAGATGGAAAAGTAATACCTCAAATCCAGACGCTTGCAGCTGTAAATATTCCGGTAACTTAAGTAATTGACATAAAACTACATGACTTACTGTGCCATTTGGAGATTTGTTTTCAGGATTTGCGGCTCTATTAAACTTGCATGGTATACTCCGAATCAGATTTTTGCAAGATTTAAACGACTTATGCTTAATTATCCGTGATTAGGTAAAAGAGGAAGGTGTGATAGAAGTTTTGATGACCTTTCGTAACTAAGATTTTTTATTTGAATGCTAGATCAAAATTGAAATAGAAACTTACAATTACTCAACCTTCCTAATTCTTTACCAAAATCGGTATTATCTTGTCTAACAATTCCCATCTTCAAATAGTAATTACTCCACCGGAATACTATTTTTGCAGCCATGGCAGAACAGATCCTGATCCTCGATTTTGGTTCGCAGTACACTCAGCTTATTGCCAGGCGTGTCAGAGAATTGAATGTCTATTGCGAAATCCATCCTTACAATAATATTCCCCAGCTTACCGATGATGTAAAAGGCGTGATCCTATCCGGAAGTCCATGTTCCGTGCGCCAAGATGGTGCTCCGGATATTGACTTGGGAATGTACCGAAAGAAGCTTCCGGTACTCGGAGTATGTTATGGGGCACAGTTAATGGCGCAAAAAAGTGGAGGAAACGTGCTTCCTTCAGAAATCCGGGAGTTCGGACGAGCCAAATTATCGCATGTAGATCACCATAATGAATTAATGAAAGAGATCAATATTGATTCACAAGTGTGGATGTCTCATGGAGATACTATTTCGGCATTGCCTACAGATTTTGAGGTAATAGCCAGCACTCCTTCGGTTAAAGTGGCGGCCTATAAAATTCATAATGAAGCAACCTATGGCATTCAATTTCACCCTGAGGTCACACATTCTACGGACGGCAAGAGATTATTACGAAATTTTGTAGTTCATATCTGTGGCTGTGCACAAGACTGGACACCTGATATTTTTGTAGAGTCCACAGTAGCTGATTTACAAGAGAAGTTAGGTGACGATCAGGTAGTTATGGGGCTCTCAGGAGGTGTTGATTCTTCTGTTGCAGCCACACTCATCCACCAGGCTATTGGTGATAGACTGCATTGTATTTTTGTGGATAATGGCCTGTTGAGAAAAAATGAGTTTGAGGAAGTGCTTGCTTCGTACGAGCATATGGGGCTGAATGTAACAGGCGTAGATGCTAAAAATAAATTTTATGATGCATTAAAAGGACTTACTGATCCGGAAGCCAAAAGAAAAGCGATTGGAAGAGTATTTATTGAGGTTTTCGATGAAGAAGCTCATAAGATAAGTAATGTGAAATGGCTTGGTCAAGGAACCATATACCCTGATGTAATCGAATCGGTTTCGGTAAAAGGGCCTTCTGCCACTATTAAATCTCACCATAATGTGGGCGGACTTCCTGATTTTATGAAATTGCAGGTAGTGGAGCCGCTCAATACTTTGTTTAAGGATGAAGTTCGACTGGTAGGTAGAACTTTGGAGATAGATAATGCTATTCTAGGTAGACACCCCTTTCCTGGTCCTGGGCTGGGTATAAGAATTTTAGGAGATATCACTCCTGAAAAAGTTGATATCTTACAGCAGGTGGATCATATTTTTATTAATGGCTTAAAAAATAAAGGCCTTTATGATGATGTATGGCAAGCTGGGGCCATGCTTTTACCGATTCAATCGGTTGGTGTAATGGGAGATGAACGTACTTACGAGCGTGTGGTAAGCTTAAGAGCAGTAACCAGCTTGGATGGAATGACAGCCGATTGGTGCCATTTACCTTATGATTTTCTAGCCGATGTTTCCAATGAGATCATAAATTCGGTGAAAGGAGTGAATAGAGTAGTGTATGATATTAGCTCAAAACCACCGGCTACCATAGAGTGGGAATAATTGTTTTAAATTACTATATGATTAAAAAAAGTACTTTTCTTGTAAGCTGGCTTTTGTTTGTTATCACGCTTGGCTACGGTCAAAATTATCAACAGAGTTATCTTTCGGCTAAAGCACTGTTCAATGAGGGTAAATACGGCTTAGCCAGGGAAGCATTCAAGCCACTCATTGCGAAAAATGAGCTGAACGATTTCTCAGCCTACGCCAGTTTTTACTATGCCGTTTCCTCTTATCGAGATGGTTTCCCCGCCCTGGCAAAAGATATGTTCTTACAAATCAAGCAGTTGTATCCAAAATGGACCCGAATTGACGAAGTAAACTATTGGCTAGGTCAAATATACCTGGAGACTGAAAGTTATGATGCGGCAATATCCGTTTTGAGAGAAATAAGAAAAGATGAAATAGAAACGGACGGTGCTAATCTCAAACGCTATTATTTTAGCAAAATTGAAGAGTATGACCTATTGGTTGAACTTTATAAAACCTATCCATCTGAGCCTTATTTAGCCAACGAGTTGGCAGCCACAATAGCGAAACAACCCCTGGTAAATCAAGATCACGACCTGTTAAATGAAATTATAGAGCGCTTTGAGTTGGACCCTAATGACTTCAATATGGTGAGCAAAAGCGAATCTGTTTTCAAAGATGAATACAGGGTAGCTGTGCTTTACCCATTTATGGTTAACGATCTACAGCCTAATGACAGAAGAAAGTTCAACCAATTTATTTTAGACATATATAATGGTATCCGATTGGCAGCAGACAGCTTAAACAGAAAAGGAGTTCGGTTGAAGTTACTGAGCTATGATACCAGAAGAAGTGAACGCCAGCTAGAGTCTATTCTGGAAAAAGAGGAAATGCTGAGTGTAGATGTGATCATTGGCCCTTTCTCCTCGAAGCTTACGGAAAGGGTCAACGAGTTTTCATTCAAAAATAAAATCAACGTAATTAATCCACTCAGAACGGATTCCGAGGTCATTGGAAATAATCCTTACTCCTTTCTATACTACCCTAGTAATGAGACTATGGGAAAAAAGATGGCTGAGTATACCTTAAAAAATAAGGATAGAAGGCCAGGAGTGATTATTTATGGCCAAGATAAGAGCGATTCTGTGTTAGCTTATTCCTACAAGGAGCAAATGGAGAAGGATAGTTTCAACATTATCATCACCAAGAAGGTGCATAAAGATTCTACACGTCAGATCTTAGATCTGTTCCTAGTGAAAGATACCAAATTGGGCAATGCCGGCTCTAGTCAAGCTAAAGAAAGATATCAGTTAGCGCCAGACAGCATTAGTCACGTATTTATAGCTTCTGATGACGAATTGATCGCTTCAAAAATAGTGAGTGCTGTTGATACACGTGGTGATTCTATCATGATCATTGGTCCATCAAGTTGGTTAGAACTACCCGTGATCAACTACGATGATTACCGGCGCTTAGGTATATCTCTTTATGCGCCAGCCTACCAGAAAAGATCTGATGAGATATTTAACAGCTTTAGAGAGGCCTATATTCGAAAACACAGAGTCGTTCCTTCTAAGCATGCCAGCATAGGTTATGATTTAATGATGCTATTGGGAGAAGGCCTTGATAAGCACGGTAAATATTTCCAGATTGGCTGGGGCGATCAGAAATTCATAGACGGTTGTTTAACCGTAGGTCACCGCTATGAGCTCACCAATGATAATAACATCGTTCCAATCTTAACCTTTGAAGATAAGGGAGTGAAAATTTCTTACGAGATAGACGAAGACAGATATGCAGTTGAAGAGTAGTAAGCAATTATTTGAAGAAGCCCAACATTATATTCCAGGTGGGGTGAACTCTCCGGTTAGAGCTTTTAAAGCGGTAGGTGGAGACCCCGTTTTTATAAAATCGGCAAAAGGGGCCTACATTTATGATGAAGATGGTAATGGCTATATTGAGCTCATCAATTCCTGGGGGCCAATGATCTTGGGTCATGGGAATGAATTAATTGAAAAAGCGGTAGCTGATGCCATAAAAGGCTCACTTTCCTTTGGTGCACCTACCCGTAGAGAAGTAGAAATTGCCGAATTGATCACTGCTATGGTTCCGTCCATAGAGAAAGTAAGAATGGTAAATAGTGGTACCGAAGCTACCATGTCTGCCATAAGATTAGCACGCGGCTATACGGGTCGTGATAAGATCATCAAGTTTGAGGGGTGCTATCATGGTCATGGAGATTCTTTCTTAATAGCTGCTGGAAGTGGTGCGGTAACTCTTGGTGTGCCCGATAGTCCCGGAGTAACAAAAGGCACTGCTTTAGATACGCTAGCAGCTCCGTATAATAATCTTGAAGCAATTCATCATTTAATTGATGCGAATGAAGGTCAAATAGCAGCTATGATTATTGAACCCGTTGCTGGAAATATGGGCTGTGTATTGCCCGAGCCAGGATATTTGGAGGGGTTAAGAGCGGCTTGTGATCAACATGGGATCATACTGATATTTGACGAGGTAATGACTGGTTTTCGTTTGGCTAAAGGCGGTGCGCAAGAACTGCTAGGTGTTACACCTGACATGACCACACTGGGTAAGATCATTGGTGGTGGTATGCCCGTAGGAGCTTACGGCGGGAAGCGGGAAATTATGGATTATGTAAGTCCCATAGGACCGGTTTATCAAGCTGGTACTTTGTCCGGGAATCCCATCGCGATGGCTGCGGGTATGACCATGCTCAATTATCTTAATGATCACCCCGAGGTTTATGAAGACTTAGCTGTTACTACTTCTGCTATCGTAGATGGTATCCAAACTAATCTTAACGAACTGGAATTACCGTTTACTATGAATCAAATAGGTTCGATGGTCAGTCTTTTCTTCTCTGATCACCAGGTAACTGATTTTGAGTTAGCCAAAACCTCAAATACAGAAGCTTTTGGGCACTATTTTAAGGGTATGCTTGATAAAGGGGTTTATTTAGCGCCTTCTCAGTATGAGGCGCTATTTATCTCACGAGCTATTACACCAGACCACGTAAAACAGATAGTAACCGCTAATTTTGAGACGCTAAGCGAACTTAAAAAAGCAGGAACGATATAAGGAGTTCTGCTAAAAAGAAAACAAAAATGCAAGTCATGTAAATAGCTCCGGTCATGTTAAACTTGATCAAGGTTTTAAACCAATGCTGTTTATAAACCCGTAAAAAAGAAACAAAAGCGTAAGTAGAAACAATTAAAAAAGAAGCAATTCCCACGTAGCTGCTCAAATCTTCGTCTTCAATATTAAGCAGTGCTATCAAGCTGATGCCATATAGAAAATAAGCAAAAGTATGTAAGTGAAGGGCGTGGATCAGGTGTACAATATACAGATGCTTCCTTCTGACGTAGAGTAGCTTTAGAACTAAAGCGAATATGGGTATCAATAGAAGCATCATAAGAGGGAGGTTTTTTGTGATAAATTCAACAAACAAAGTGTTGTCTGTTCTATTTACTCTTATGATTTGTCTAACTATATGTTCTTGAAAATCACTGATATTTTCAAGTTCGAGAGAATCGTAAATTTGGTTATCTGTGATGGTAAGATCATTTTTCAGCTCTTCTATTTTCTCATAGTCTATCTTTCCCAGGATATCAAAAAAGCCGTTGTCATCTTCGTCTCCCATATTGATATCCAGACTTTCATCCTCTGATTTAGCGGATGTCAGGGTCGTGTCCTGGCTGTTTTCAGTTTCAACTTCAATGCTATCTTGCGCGCTTTTGAGCGAGTCAAGAAGTGATAGTTTCGGAATAAGCGCTAAAGCTCTTAATGTCGTGCTGTCTAATACAGTTATTAGCTCTTTTTTTTCACTGGGTGTAATATTACGCTCAAGTGCTTTTTGGAGATTGACGAGCTTAGCTCCCTTCATATCTCGTTCAATTTTTAGGAGCTGATCTTCACCAAGTACTAGCTTTATTTGCTCTATTTCTTTTTTATCTAATCCCTTTATCTTATCTATATCAATTGAGGTTTTAACTATAGCATTATCAGTATTAGCTTCAATAGATTCTTTGGTTACTATAGTGAAAACGAAGAAAAAGAATAGACTTACGATAAGGTAGAATCGTAAGGGGTGGGCAAATGTGGCCCGTTTCCCATTAAGATATTGATTGGTAAGAAACCCTGGCCGTATTAAAAATGGCTTTATAGATTTAGCAAATTTAGAATCAAGGGCAAAAAAAGTATTGAAAAAGTCGGCCACCAACATGTTAAAGGACACGTTGTTAGTCGTGTTTTCTTGACCGCAAATAGGACAGAAGTTATAAACGTTATTTAGAAGTGAGCCACAATTCAGGCATTCGTTAGTTTTTCGTCTTATTTTCATTTTAACTAATAGGCAAATTATAAAATACTTTGCAATTCAGCCATTAAAGAGCACCATCAGTTACCAAAACGTAACCATAGCTATTTCGGTAAGAGTAAGGCTGAATATTACATTAAGCGGGCAACTATGCTAATTTTTAT
>JBCCSU010000105.1:0-15480 GCA_039199635.1 Bacteroidota bacterium
CTAGTAGGAAAAAAAGCTCCTGTATTTAATGCGCCAGCGGTTTTGAATGGCGAAGAAATAGTAGAATCATTTTCATTAGAGAATTATATTGGTCAAAAAGAAGTAATGTTCTTTTTCTACCCCAAAGATTTCACATTCGTATGCCCTACTGAAATACTGGCTTTTCAGGAAAAACTGAATGAATTTGAAAAAAGAGGTGTGCAAGTGGTAGGTTGTTCTTGCGACACTGAAGAAACACACCTTGCATGGTTGATGACCCCAAAAGATAACGGTGGTATTGAAGGTGTTACTTACCCTTTGGTAGCTGATTCAGCTAAAACTGTAGCTTCTAACTTTGGCGTACTGGCCGGAGATTGGAATTACTCTGAAGAGGGAGATCTAACGTTTGAAGGAGCTCCTATTGCCTTCAGAGGCACTTTCTTTATTGATAAAGAAGGTATTGTACGCCATGAAACTATCAACGATCTTCCTTTAGGCAGAAATATTGACGAGATGATCAGAATTGTAGATGCTTGGCATCACGTAGAAAAGCATGGTGAGGTTTGTCCTGCTAACTGGGAAGAAGGTAAGGAAGCAATGAATGCCACCAGAGATGGTGTAGCTCAATATCTTTCTACGCACTAGCTAATTCTCAAATTATTTAGTAAAAGCCTACCTTGTTAAGGTGGGCTTTTTACTTTTACGTCCATGGGTTTAGTCATCTACCGCCTATCTATTTCCTTTTATTTTATCGCTGTAAGAATAGCCAGTATATTCAATCCTAAAGCCAACTTATTTATAGAGGGTAGAAAAAAAACATTTGAAGTACTTGAGGCACAACTACACGATAATACAGATCTAGTAATTTGGATTCACTGTGCTTCTTTAGGAGAGTTTGAGCAAGGCAGACCGGTAATAGAAAAACTCAAGGCACATTATCCCGGTCACAAAATACTATTGACTTTTTTTTCGCCTTCCGGCTATGAAGTAAGAAAGAATTACGAGAAGGCAGATTACATACATTACTTACCAAAAGATTCAGCAAAAAACGCCGAGAAACTCATTAGACTGACAAAACCCGTGTTGGCTTTATTTGTCAAATATGAATTTTGGTATTTCTACTTAAGAGAACTGAACAGACACCAGATACCTACGCTATCTATTTCCAGTATTTTTAGAGAGAATCAGCTTTTCTTTAAGAAGATCGGCCGCTTCCAACGGAGAGGTTTGAGCTACATCGATCACTTTTTTGTTCAAAACGAAACGAGTCAAAACCTGCTTCACCAAATAAAAATATTTCAAGTTACTGTTTCAGGAGATACACGTTTTGACCGTGTTTTTGAAACTTGCCGTAAAGCAGAATTGATTCCTGGCATCCAAGAATTTATCGGGACTTCCAAAGTAATGGTTATCGGCAGCTGTTGGCCTGAAGATATGGCGATACTTACCCCGTTTATCAAAAAAAATGATCTCAAATTTATAATAGCACCCCATGAAATAAGTGAATCAGGCATAATGGAGATGGCAAAGAGCATTCAAAAACCATATGCGCTTTACTCGCAGGGAGTAGAGCAATGGCTACATAAAGAAGTTCTGATCATTGATAATATAGGACTATTATCCAGGCTTTATAAATATGGAAACTATGCCTATGTGGGGGGAGCTTTTGGCAAGGGCCTTCACAATACTTTAGAAGCTGCCACTTTCGGACTTCCTGTTTTTTTTGGCAACAAGAATTATCAAAAGTTTGATGAAGCAGTGCAATTGGCTGAAATGAAAGCAGCTTTCCCGATAGGGTCTTATGAGGAATTACAGGCTAAATTCAATAGCCTGTCAGATGAAGCAGGGCAACGCGCACGGAATTTTGTAGCGGCAAACTTGGGTGCTACAGAAAAAATAATGGCTTTTGTAAAAGAGAAGTTATAATGGAAGGCATCGTTTTTAAATCTACAGGCTCTTGGTATTCCGTGGTAACTACAGAAAATACATCTTACAAATGTCGTATCCGGGGGAAAATCAGAACTAAAGGTTTAAAAACAACCAATCCGGTTGCCGTAGGAGATCGAGTAAAGATATTTATTGAAGATAGTGATCAAGCATTAGGTGTTATTGAAGAGCTACTACCAAGAACCAACTACATTATAAGACAAGCGGTTAAAAAAAGTAGTCAGGCGCATATCATTGCTGCCAATATTGATTTAGCCATGCTGATAGTAACGGAAGTATATCCCAAAACTTCACTCGGCTTCATTGATCGTTTCTTGGTTACAGCGGAATCATTTCGCATTCCTCAAGCTTTGATTTTCAATAAAACCGATTTGTTGAACACCGAACAGCAGACCAATCAAACCCTCAAAATTGACCTTTATAAAAACCTTGGAATCAATTGCCTGGAAACCTCAGCTATTGATAATCAAGGTATTGAGGCGTTGAAGGGTATGCTCGAGGGAAAAAAGACGTTGATATCCGGCCATTCGGGAGTAGGAAAATCTACATTGATAAATCACCTAGCTCCACATCTCAATCAAAAAACAGGAGACATATCAGAATTTGCGAAAAAAGGCGTACATACTACCACATTTGCGGAGATGTTTGATTTAAATCATAATACTTTTGTCATTGATACACCAGGAATCAAAGAACTGGGCTTGATAGACATAGAGGTTTATGAACTATCAGATTACTTCCCTGAAATGCGGGCGCTGAGTCAAGAATGCAAGTTTAATAATTGTGTACATCTTGACGAGCCCGGCTGCGAGATCAAAGATGCCTTAGAAGATGGTAGGGTGAGTGAAAGTCGTTATTTAAGCTATCTGAGTATGATAGAAGGGACGGATAACAGGCGGTAGTTATAGATTAAAGTATAAGGAGACATATTTTGGTAAGAAGCTTAGCTGACCTCGTTCAATCAGCTTTCGAGATTCATAGAGTAGTCTAGACTTTAACGCTCGCTTTTCATCTTTGGAATTGACTAAATCCGCGGCTTTCTTTAAAACACGGTAAGTTGAATACGTATCCGTGCTAGCAAACTTAGACTGATTTGCCGATTTGGAATTCGATAATATTCTTTTGCTCACCAAAACCTGATCCGTATAACAATATTTAAACGACCTTGAAGACCTGATCCAAAAATCAAAGTCTTCGTAGCTTAAGCTATCATCATAACCACCCAGATCAGCTAGGACTTGCCTTCTATACATCATGGTCGGTGGACAAATGAAATACCTTTTGATTAATTCGACAAAGACATCTCCTTCAGGGATTATATCTAGGGCACCTCCTGTTTTATCAATAGGGTAGAAGTTCTTAATAAAGGATCCCTTGTCAGAGATGAGCTCTGCATTAGTAAAATTGACGCCATAGGTATGATCATGCCTTTGAAAAGTGTTTACTCCCTCCTCAATTCTCTTACGAAAAAGAATATCATCAGCTGCCAGATCAATGATATATTCCCCTTTGGACAATTTAAAGGCCATATTAAATGCCTGACAATTACCTAGGTTTTCGGAAAGGTATATGGATTGTATTTCGGGATGCTGCAAACACTTTTTCTTAATAATTAATTGGCTATCATCTTCGCTCGCATCATCCACCACAATCAACTCAATATTTGGGTATGTTTGCTGAAGGACAGACTTGATGGCCTCAGCTACAAATTTTTCATGATTGTAGCTTAAACATATTACGGTAACAGTAGGTTGTTTTTTCACCTTATTCCCTTAGTTTATGAATATAGAATTAGACAAACTACCATGCAAATGGCAGTTTACACCTTCACATGACCAATGATGAGTTCTAGTTTAAATGGTTTTTCTGGGATCATTAAAGACTCTAGCTATCTCACAGCAAGTAACATCATTATTTTCATAATTAGTGCTGTTTCTTATCCAATTATAGGAAGGCTTTATTCTGATGTAGCTTTCGCAACTTTCGCTATCTTTCAAAGCTTATTAATCTTACTACAAAACGTCCCAAATTTAGGCTTGAACGAAGCCCTTCTATTATGCAGAAATTCTGTTTTCAGAAACATAATTAAGCCAGTCTACATATTTAGTATCGCAACTATTTTAGTTATCCTGCCATTTCTCTTCATTATAAACAGTTACGTAATAAATAAATCGTACGATTTTGTAATCGCTCTGGCAATAGCCATAATAGTTGCCAGTCTAAATTTAACGTTCATAACTGCTCTTCTGAGGACTTCAAGGTTTAAGATCATGTCAACGTTAAAAGTTTTCGAAAAAAGTGTTTTCACGCTTTTAGCTTTGACCTTTGGACTTGCAAAGCTCTACCATTTTGGACTTATTCTTGGGATGTTGGTATCTCAGATATCTATACAAATAGCTGGTTTAAGCTTTATTCGGCGATATCTAAAAGCGCCATCAGGGTTATTCACCTTACAAAGCTTTGTTAAGAAATACCAGGCTTTCCCGAAATACTCCCTGCCATCGTCATTTATTGAAAGGCTTTCGAGTCAACTACCAATTCTTATGCTGCCCACTTTAGTAGGAAATGCTATCACAGGTCAATACGCAATGGCCTGGAAGATTCTAGCTATCCCCGAGTTACTCTTTGCCGTTAGCCTAAGTCATACTTTTTATAAGCGAGCTTCTGAATTGTACAGAGCAAAACGTAATATTCATGTTTTACTTATACAGACTTGGAAAGCTCAGGCCGTATTAGGCATATTTCCACTAATAATATCTATACTTTTTGGGCCCAAGCTATTCATAATGGTATTGGGGCTTAATTGGGCTTCTTCCGGCGAAATTGCCCAAATTATCGCTGTTTCCGTCTTCTTATCTTTTATAAGCGTTCCTACAAGTTCCGTGTTTTCTATTCTTGGAAAACAGCATTATGGGCTTTATTTTTCATTGCTTTTATTAGGAGTGAGGTTTATTGCCTTGTTCTATGGTCTGGAATTTTTCCACTTCGAATCAGCAATTTGGATCATGGTTTTGAGTGAGGCGGTCATAATCATACTCTATAATTATCTGTCATTTACAAGGGTCATGAGGTGGCAAAAATCAATGCTTTGATGCAATACTTGATAAGATTTATACATACCCTTTATTTGATTATAAAAGGATTTTTCTTGCCTAGAAATATCATTTATAAAAGTAAGCGGCTAGATATTCAATTATATCTACGACTAGACTATCTGATAGATTTCTTGATCTATATCAATGATTGTTTTCAACCTGAAATCATACGGGTTCTCAAAGAGCTCTGTGAAGAGAAAAACATAACTCATTTTATTGATGTAGGCTCACACATTGGCCAGATGAGCATCTTTGTAGCTAAGAATTTTCCAAATATCACGGTATGGTCTTTTGAACCTAACTCCATTACTTATAAGCAGCAAATTAAAAATGTTGAACTCAATAAAGTGGATATTATAACTGAAAACATTGGGTTTGCAGATCACAGCAAGAAATTATGGCTTAAAAAAAAAATAAGAAGAGAATTCGCTGAATATTTCAAGATGAATGATGGAGTTTGTTTCACATCAGAAAATAGTCATTCCGGTTTAGAAATAATGTGTTCAACACTTAACAAGATGAATGAAATAATAACTGTAGGCTCAAAAGTTCTTATTAAAATTGATGTTGAGGGTTCTGAAATTGATGTATTAAAAGGAGGTTACGAACTACTCAAAAGAAACAACATAATAATCATAATAGAACTTTTGTTTGAGAGTAATATGGATAAGTGTCAGGAGTGTATCGCATTGTTAAAAAGATTAGGCTATAAGATATATGACTTGAAATATGCGGAAATTAATGATCATTCATATTTGAATGGAGATTACATTTTTATGAGATCATGAATGTTTTCATTATTCCATCTTGGTACCCATCTGATTCCAATCCTTTAAATGGAATATTTATACGAGAGCAAGTAATATGGATGGCTGAAAAGTATCGAGAAATCAATTTTGGCATTAGTGTATGGGGGCAAAACCATGAACCCTACCTGTTAAGAGGTTCTCAGCCGTTTACATCAGTTACGAAGATGTTTTCTACAAGGAAAAGCTTTGTCCGAAGACTGGAGAATAACGTGTGGGAGTTTCATAGCCAGGTATTTTCCTTCAGTTCTAGAATCAATAAAGGAAATATCACAAATAAAGTAAAAGCATGTAAAACACACTTACTTCAATTTGAGCGTAATATAGGAAAAGCTAATTTAATTCATTCTCATGTAACTTATCCAGGTGGATACATTGCACAATCACTTAGTAAAGAGTTTAAAATACCATATATCATTACTGAGCATTTTTCCCCGTTTCCATCAAAGTATGATGTGAATAGAAAGGGACTAAAGCACCACGTTAGAGAAGCTTTGATGTATGCGGATGAACTTATTGCCGTAAGCAACTCGACCAAAAATCAAATCGAGTCGTGCGGGATTAAACGTTCAATTCGAGTGCTTCCTAACTTTATTAGAAGTCGTAAATCGAACCCTTTAAAACGAGCTTCCACTAAGAAATTTACGTTTATTACAGTTTGTGGACTTCACAAAAACAAAGGGCTTCTAGAATTTTTAGAGGCTATACATAAGGCCACTTTAATAGATCAAAACCTATCATTTATACTGGTGGGGGATGGTCCTGACAAAAAATTGATCGAAAAGAAGATATATCAATTAGGTATTCAATCTTTTATAAATCTTACTGGACAGCTATCCAGAGAAGAGACTTTAGATCAGTATCAAAAAGCAAATGCCCATATATTAACTAGTTATAGTGAATCTTTTGGAGTAGTATATTTAGAAGCTATGCGTGCTGGTTTGCCAAGTATAGCTATATCCAGCGGCGGTCCCTTAGATATAATTGATGGCCGAACAGGTATACTTATAAAAAGAATATCAGCAAATGAAATATCCAAAAGCATATTATGGTTAAAAAGAAATATAAAAGAGTTTACTAAAGAAGAAATAATGGGAGTATTTGAATCGAAATTTTCTGTAACCGCAGTAGCTCCTCAAGTTCATAAAGTGTATCAAGAGGTCATTCTCAACTCGAAAGAAAAAAACTGATCTTACCATGCTTAGATTATTTAAACGGCAAGATATAAATGACGAACTATGGAATCAAACCATCTACCAATCCTGTAATGGTGTGATTTACGCGCTAGCCCATTTTCTAGATCAAACTATTCATAAATGGGAGGCAATTATTGACTTTAACGAAAACGATAGCAACCCCTATAAGATCATTATGCCTTTGATCATTGGTAAAAAGTATGGCTTGAGATATATGGCCCATGAACCTTTCTTAACTGAACTCGGGATATTTTCAAAACAAGTTTTAGTACAGGAAAAGGTAGCTGAAATAATAAACGCTGCCAGGAACCTTACAGTTAAGGTAAATAATTATCCTTTTGAAAACTCATTAAGTCAGCTTGTTTCAGCCTCATTAGATAGAATATATCTCAAAGAAGCCCAATTAAATCAGCTGAGCTTAAATATGCCTTACGAACAACTTCTTAAAGGTTATAATAGAAACCGATCCCGTATTTTAAAAAGGGCTGGAGATCTGCCATTGATAGTAGCTGAAACTAACGATATTGAAACTCACGTCAGATTGTTTGAAGCATTTACTTATCCAAAAATTAAAGGAATGGAATCATATCAATTAAATCAGCTTAAAAAGATATATTATGCAATGGCATCGCACGGTTTAGCAAAGATATACGATGTTCGATATGAAAATATCACACTATCATCTGGTATATTTCTATTCTTTAACAAGGTAATTACATATTACACTTGCACCAATTCCGCCTTAGGTAAAAAATATGATTCACAGTCTATTCTACTAGATTTCATCATAAGGAAGTACTCAAACAGTCCTCATATTTTAGAAGCATATAGCGGATCACATTCGGGTGTAGATTATTTTTACCGGAGCTTTAATTTTTCGAAAAAGAATTTATACATATGGAATGATCAAAAAATTAAAATGTTAAAATCTGCCTTATCAATTCTTAACCCAATCAAAAACTGATTTATGTACACTCTTTGCACCACAATTCTTCTTAAAGTTAAAAAGGCCTTCATTTAGCTCACCCTCCACGGAAGAGGTGCCTAGGTCAAGGTAAGAAAAGCCTTTAACTTGACAGAATTTATAAATACCTTCCAAAAGCATGACTATAGGACTGTAGCTTCTGTACGCTATGCGATCTCCATGATAAAAATTGTATAATATAGAATCTGTAACTCGAATACTCACGGCCGCAGCGATAAGAGTATCTTTATCGTAAACACCAAAAAGAAAGTAGTGCTGAGGAAGCACTTCAAACATCTCTTTAAGTTTTTCAAACGTCATACTTACCGGAAAATTTCTTCTTACTCTTGTATCTTTAATTAAATCATAGGCCAGATTTAACTGATCTGAGGAAAGCTCTTTAAATTCAAATCCGTTTTCTACACACTTTCTTAATCTTTTTCGTTCATTGTGTTTGATGAGTCCTTTATATGGTAATTGACTTACCTTAATGTATTGATTAACGTCCTCAAAGCTAATCTTAAAACCACTTTGGACTAGCGATTTATTCACATTAGAATCATGACTGTTGTAAAAGGGTGGACTCAATTTAAGAACTATACTTTTGCAATTGTTTTCCGATGTCCAACTAACCAAATGATTCAAATAGTCACCTATAAACTCTTTACCAACAGCGGTATGCTCAATACCGCCAAAGGAAGAGTATTTCGCATTTAGAAGGTCTGAGCTTTCTTCATGAAAATGGGCACTTATCACTGCCTCACCCTCAACAATCCAGCTAAATCTTATGATTTTTTCAGGTTCGTATAGTAACAGATATTTTTCTTGGTTGTAAAGTACGCTACTGTTTAAAGTATGCCCAAAAGGAAATTTTTCAACTAAAAAGCTATTCAAACTCTAACTGATCTTTGTTTTTACCTTACTCCAAGGCTTTATTTGCCAGTGTACTTTCCCAGTGGACAAGTGATTACCTTCAATATCCTTTATCTTGACTTCACAAGTAACCACAATGCTTTCCGAAGTCTCCAGCGGTGTGTACACTTCCTTTTTGAGCCAATTATTGGTTAGCTTAAACGCTGCATACGCATCCATTTTACCTTGATAGTGATAGTCCATCTCCAGCATTTTCATAATAATGCGATAGTTTTTAGGATCTAACCTCGAAAGTAAAAGAAAACCGGTGGCAAACTCCGAAACCGTAGCCATGGCGCAGGCGTGAATACCTCTAATATGATTGAAATTGCTTTTCCTATAAGGTAAGCTTACTTTGATGGCATCTTCGGATATTTCAACTACCTTAAACCGATGTGGTTTGTTGAAAGGGATCATTCGGAATAACCCTTGATTCAATAACCACAGGTAGAAACTAGAATCCTGTGCTTTAGAAATAAGTTTTTTCGTATCCATGACCTTTTCGCTATAACTTGCAAAATACCAATATTGGAAGAGGTAAACTGGTTTGGCCCGCTGAAATATCGTTAATTCACGATTCTATGATCAGTTTCTGGGAGCGTGAGTCTTTTGTTCACTATGATTTTATAGTGATAGGTGCAGGTATTGTAGGGCTATCTACAGCATTATCTATCCGAGAAAAAAGTCCAAATGCGTCTATAGCTATTGTTGAAAAAGGGATGTTTCCTACAGGGGCAAGTACCAAAAATGCCGGTTTTGCTTGTTTTGGTAGTCTCACCGAGCTACTAGCAGATATTAGAGCTGTGGGTGATATTCCAACCCAAGAACTTGTTCAAACAAGAATCAACGGCCTCAAAAAGCTAAGAAAAAGAATAGGAGATGTAAACCTAGATTACCAACAAAACGGAGGTTATGAATTAATTACAAAAAATGAGCTAGGAGCCCTCCAAGAAATGGAAAGCGTTAATAGCCTCATTCAACCTGTTATTCATGACCATACGTTTCAATTGAGGCCAGAGTTAGTGTCTGAATTTGGGTTTGATAAGAGCAGTATCGAAACCATTATTTTTAACCCCCATGAAGGTCAGTTGGATACAGGAAAGATGATGAAAAATCTGACTTTGCTTGCCACAGAAAATAACATAGCCATTTACACCGGAACTGAGGTTACCCATTTAGAGGAAGGCGAGACCGTTACGGTAAAAGTAAGTTCTAATCATATCGATAACTCATTGAAAGCCGGTAGAGTAATTGTCTGCACTAATGCATTTACGCACAAACTATTCCCCGATCAAGATATAACGCCCGGTCGCGGCTTGGTATTGATTACAAAGCCCATTGAAGCCTTGAAGTTTAAAGGCGCTTTTCATATGGATGAAGGCTATTATTATTTCAGGGATTTTCAAAATCGGTTGCTCTTTGGGGGTGGGCGCAATGAGTTTGTACTTCAAGAGCAGACCACCGATTTTGCAATCAATGAAAAGATCCTGAAACTGCTAAAGAATAAGTTAAGTAACGTTATCTTACCAGATACTGATTATACCATTGACATGGCCTGGACAGGCATCATGGCTTTTGGACCTTCCAAGCAGCCTATTCTTAAATGGTATTCTGATAAAATCCTGTTAGGTGTGCGGCTTGGTGGCATGGGAGTAGCTATTGGAAGTGAACTGGGAGAAGAACTTGCCAGAATGGTTACAACGGATGCGGTTTAAAAATCTTTTTTTAACTTAACTTTTTAACTGCCAGGTATGACCGACAAAAAAGAGCCCTCTTTCTTACTCTCTCTCCTCCCCATTTTATTCCTGATTTTATTATTAGTAGCGAACGTCATAATCTATGGAGAGGACTCCTCCTATGGGCCTAACCAAATTGCACTATTACTCGCCGCAGCATTCGGAGGCCTTTTATCTCTACGTTTAGGATTTGGCTGGTCAGAAATTGAAAAGGCTATAGTTAAAAGTATCAGCTCAAGCATGGGTGCCATACTTATACTTTTAATGATTGGAGCACTTTCCGGTACGTGGTTGATCAGCGGTGTGGTACCTGCCATGATTTATTATGGCCTCGAAATTCTGAACCCAACGATATTTTTGTTTGCCGCATGTATAGTAAGTGCTGTGGTTTCATTGGCTACGGGTAGTAGTTGGTCAACAGCTGCAACGGTTGGCATTGCATTAATTGGAATTGGCAAAGCCATGGGCATACATGACGGAGTAGTAGCAGGAGCTATAATTTCAGGAGCCTATTTTGGAGATAAAATGTCACCATTATCCGATACTACTAACCTAGCTCCGGCAATGGCAGGGACTGATCTATTTACACATATTAGGTACATGTCATATACTACAGGTCCATCAATTATCATTGCCCTCATCATATTTTTGATATGGGGTTTTACACTGGACACTTCGGCAGACCTGAGTCAGGTAGCTGAAGTGCAAAAAGCCATAAAGGATAAGTTCAATATTAATTTCGCTTTGTTTCTAGTACCCGTAGCTGTTATTTTCTTAATCATAAAGAAAATACCCGCTCTCCCCGCTTTGCTATTTGGATCGCTTTTGGGGGGTGTTTTTGCGCTGGTATTTCAGCCTCAATTACTGGATGCTATATCAGGTATTTCTTATGATACAATTAAATCATCGTATTCCGCTGTGTTGAAGGCGATGTTTACAGACGTAAGTGTCACTACTGGCAATGCTACTGTTGATGAACTATTATCCTCTGGTGGTATGGCGGGTATGCTTAATACCATTTGGCTTATACTATCTGCCATGGTATTTGGAGGTGTTTTGGAGGGAGCTGGAATGTTAAAACGAATTGCAAGTGAAATTATTAAACTCGCCCGCTCAACAGGATCTTTGGTAGCATCTACGGCGGCTACTTGTATTACATTCAACATAACTACCTCCGATCAGTACATAGCGATAGTGGTTCCTGGCCGTATGTTTAGTAAAACTTATAAAGAGCGAGGTTTAGCGCCTGAAAACCTAAGCCGGACGCTGGAGGATTCCGGCACGGTAACTTCAGTGCTTATTCCCTGGAACACTTGTGGAGCCTACCAATCTTCCGTATTGGGAGTAGCTACATCAGCTTATTTACCGTATTGCTTCTTTAATATTATTAGTCCATTTATGACCATCATGTTTGCCTATTTAAACATCAAAATCAGAAGACTCAAAAAATAGTGTTTTTAGCATCTATTTCAAATCCTGAGGTAAACGAGCTGGAGCTAAGGGGCTATGAGGGTTCAATTACAGTAATTGATGATAAAAGGGATTTGAGTAAAGTATTAAAAAAAGTCCATCATCAGCCATTTATAGGTTTTGATACCGAAACTAAACCAGCATTTAAAAAGGGTGAAGTCAATGAAGTATCACTTATTCAGATCGCTATCCCAGATGAGGTTTTTCTTATAAGAATAAACCAGACCGGGTTAACGAATGGCATTGTTCGACTGTTTGAATCCGAAGAAGTGGCAAAAATCGGTGTGGCCCTCCGTGACGATATCAAAGATTTAAAACGCCAAAGACATTTTAACGCTGCCGGTTTTATTGAGTTGAATCAACTAGTAAAAGAAATAGGCATAGAAAGTAATGGGCTGAGAAAGTTAACAGCTATTATCTTAGGCTTTCGTATTTCTAAAAGTGCTCAAACTTCTAATTGGGAAAATACTGAGCTTACTCATAAACAAAAAACTTACGCTGCTACTGATGCCTGGGTATGTTACGAGATGTATTCCAGCTTATTAAATAAGGGGTTTATATAGTAATTGGAATAGGCTCAAATAATACTCCTAAGTCTTGACTTACAGTGGAATCATCTTCAGCCTAGCTGTCTCGAGTATGGTGACCAGATTGGTGAGCTTATAAAAATTTTATTATCTAGTGTATAAAAAAATCCCCAGCTAATGGCCGAGGATTTTCAGATAAGCATCAATTCAAAATTTGCTATATCTTTTTCGTGAGCGCATCAATTTTTGCCTGGGCATCAGAATGACCTAAAGCAACCGCTTCCTGGTAGAGCGTAATAGCCTCCTTATAAGTTTCCTTCTTCTTTTTAGGTGCCAGTTTAGTTCTATTCGCTGCTTCTTCTACAGCTACTGCTCTGGCGAAATAGGCATCGGCTTCACTTACCTTAGCACTTGTCATTAACTCTTGAATTCTAGCTTCAATCAACATTAATTCTTCTTTCTTACGCTCGATCTCAGCTGTTTTATCTTCAAGTTCTGAGTTTTTTAAGTCTAAAGAAGTAATTAGCTCCTGATTCTCGTTCTTATAGGTCTCTACCTGAGTCTGCAGCTCGGAAACCTCCTGACCACGAGCCTCTAGATCTGTTCTAAGCTTTTTCACGGTTCTGGCATAAGCTGCACGATTAGCATCTGATTTTTCCAGGTCTACCTGAAGCTGATCTAATTTGGCTTCAGTCTGAGAGATATAGTTTTTTATATTCTCCATGCGAGATTTATAATCCTCGTAATTGGTTCCCATCTCCATATCCACACTCAATTGATTGCGGGCTGCATCTACAGAATCCATGAGAGTGCCTACTTCATGTAAAGTAGAAACTGCCTTTTGAGCAGCATCTAGCTCAAATTGAATGGAATCTAGTTCATTTTTTAGTTGGGCATGTTCCTCTTGAGAAACGCAACTGGCTAAAACCACAAAAGCCAAGACAAAAATTGTTAAAAGTGTACTTTTCATAATCACAGTTAATTTTGAGGACTAAAGGTATCAGGCAAATCAGTAGAGCTAAAACATCAATTCTTTAGAATGTAAAATAGTCATGACAAGCTGCTTCTTTTAGCTATAAGCGACTGAACAAGATAACTAACTGATGTCTAAGTTAATTGCAGATCCTGTTTTTTGTAAAAAGACTATCTTATTCCAAACCGTTTCTAACACTATAACAGGCACCTTAACCTGTATTTTACAGTCAACTTGGAATACTTGGCTTACTATTTCCAAGTCAAAAGCATTGATCAATCGCATAACCTCATTAGTTGCTTCATAAGCATAAGATAAGGTAACTAACTGCGTTATTTGAACTGTTTTAAAAGTAGTATTTTGTAGCGCTTCATGGGCTGCGGCCTTATAGGCATTGATCAAGCCACTGACTCCAAGCTTAGTGCCTCCAAAATAGCGTATCACAACAATTAAAACATCAGTAAGACCATTAGCTTTAATTTGACCGAGAATAGGATCACCAGCAGAATGATTGGGCTCGCCATCATCATTAGCCCTGAAAACTTTTTGATCAGCGCCGAGCATATAGGCATAACAATGATGACGTGCATCGTGGTAGGTTTGTCGTAATTGATCGAGCTCAACGGCTACGGCCTTGATATCGCTCACCGGAAGGGCTATGCCGATGAATTTACTTCCTTTTTCTTTGTAGATACCTTCTGATCTAGCTGCTATTGTCTTGAAATGAGCGATCACGTTCTACAATAATACACCAGAGTGAAACCACGAGAGTAAAATATGCGTCTTTAAAACGCAACCCACTACTAACTAAGCTGTCTGTAAAACTAAAAGCTCAAATCAACGATTATGTCAAAATCAATTAAAACTGTTTTATTCATTCTCTTTTGCTCTGCTACAGTATTAGCCCAAAGAACCGAAAAGCGAGACCTAGAGACTTTTGATGAAATTTCATTTACTACTAATGGAACAATATATTTACGGCAGGGGAACACTCAGAAAGTAGAATTAAAAGGTGACCGAGAAGACCTGGATGAAATAAGAACTGAGGTGAGAAGCGGACGACTTTTTATTGGAAAAAAATCAGGTAACTGGCTTAGCTGGAATAGTAACAGCCGTATCGAATTCTACATAACAGTAAAAAATTTAAATGCAATCACTATTTCGGGTTCAGGAAAGGTGTACGGAGAAAGTAAATTTAATACCGATTATTTGGAGATTAGTATTCCTGGTTCAGGTAAGCTAGAGCTAGAAGCTAATGCTAAAAGCCTTGACGTATCAGTCAGTGGATCTGGGAAACTTCTTTTAAAAGGTGAGGGGAGTTCATCAGAGATTTCTATCAGTGGATCTGGTAAGGTAGATGCTGAAGATTTTATTGCAGAAAGTCATAGAATACGGATCTCTGGTTCGGGCAGCTGCTACATACATGCTGATAAATCCATAGATGCCAGAATAAGTGGAAGTGGAAGCGTGCGTTATAAAGGGGATCCCAGTAAAGTGAATAGCCGTAGTTCCGGAAGTGGTAAAGTAAGACGTATTTAGGGCTCACTTGAAATTTAATTGGCTCGTTACATAGTCGTGGTAGTACCAGGCTAGTTGCACGGTATTAACTCAAGTCCCTGGTGGTAACGCTTTGATTAATAGTGGTATACGTTCTCGGAAGACCTTTTAACAGGCAAGATTTTTTTGGTTCCCGGCCGGTCAGGCTGGGTTTTTTGATCGATTGCAAAAAATGAACTATCTGTAGATCATTCAGAACCCCCTATATAGATCAGAAACAATGAAGTCCAGGGTAGGTCATGCTCGATGTAGCCGATGAAAACTTATATTTTGAGGGTTATAGTCCATTCTCATAAAGTTCTAACTATTTGATTGATA
>JBCCSU010000106.1:0-15451 GCA_039199635.1 Bacteroidota bacterium
CAAGAACCAGTTTCAGAAATACATCAATAGATATCTTTATCATAACCGTAAAATCTACTAGCTCATTTAACATACTTAGTTTAACAAAAGACAATCGATTGCAATAATTATACAATCGATTGCAATTTCGAAAATTCTTTCTTTATCTTTGACGATGAAGATAATTTGTTTTAAAAACTAATCGAATTTTATGAAAAAGAATTTACTAACACGAGCTCCAGCAATATGGATGATGCTGGTGCTTATCAATTTCTCTTGTGGAGACGATGATGAAGGGGTTACAATTTTTGACGCACCAACGATAGCTGTTGTGGTCGATAACAGTGAACCTTTTCAAGGAGATGAAATCACCTTTAGTATTACAGTGTCAGCGGACGGAGGCTTAAGTTCAGTTTCATTAAACTCTCAAGTAATAAAGCAATACTCAACTGAAACAACTCAAGATACCTTTGACCATACCGTTTCTATCGATGAAGCAGCTACTACGGGTCCAACAAGTTTTGCTTTTACAGTGGAAGATACGCAAGCAGAAGTGAAGTCCAATGCATTTCCTGTTTCGATAACAATACAAAATTCCGATCTGCGAGGAACTCCTGTGCTTCTAACTGATTTCCAAAATGGTGTGCCAAATAGTGATATTGAAGCTATTACTTTCGATTCTGGACCTAATTCCTGGGAAGGAGCTTATGGTGATGTCGACCCTCAGGCACAAGATCCAAACAATGCTGCAAATTTAGTTCTGCAGGCTAATCGCTTAGGTGCCCATGAATGGTTTTTTCAAGGTGGTGGAGCAGTATTTTTGAAGTATGAAAATTTCCTGGCAGAAGAAGAAATGCAAGCCATAATAGATGGTGATAGAGTACTTCAAATGAATCTATTTTTTCAGGAAAATCAAAAAATGCAAGAGGTGCATACTGATCCTAATGATGTTGACAATAATAAATTAACAGCAGATTTAAGTTATACTATTAATTCACTAGTCGCTGAAAATTACACCACGGATGGGGTAGTTAATAATGGTTTGTTCAAAGGATGGAATTTTGATCAGCAAGATAGTGTTGCGGGAATTTCGGTCAGATTAGAGATAGGAAATGCAGCAGCTTGGGATTTCAATGACGGAGACCCGTTAGGTAAGAAGTTTTTCTTAGTTGGTACCATTACTAAATCAAATGAATGGGAGACTGTCACGTTTTCTCCTCTATTTAATAGTGGTACTGATGAAGAACCAGAGCTTATTCCAAGAGCAACGGGTGATACGAACACTACTTTCCTTGATGATGCGGCAATTGGAATAGATGCTATTGACTATATGGCAATTATATTGAACAACCGCCGAACTCGTTATGACAATCCCAATGGATTTTTTGAGTTGCCAAGTAATGGCAATCAAAATGCAACGGATGTTGTAGCTGGAATTAGTGATGATCACAACACTTATTTTATTGATAACATCCGCATCATTGATGCAGACGTATACGATCAAAATCCGAATAATTAGTTAGTTGTAGTTTAATAGTTAAAGCCAGTTTCTAGTTTGAAGCTGGCTTTTTTATTCCTATGAACATTATTAGAGCACTACCCTTTTTACTTTTCACTGCGACTCAACTTTTTGGGCAGGTGATATCGGTAGAATTAATTCAGTCTGATGGTAATTGGTCCTTAAACCGTGGAGGAAATCCCTACTACATTGAAGGCGCCGGTGGTAGCGATTTCTTAGGAAAACTAGCTGAATACGGAGGGAATTCCATCCGCACTTGGGGTACCGGTGAGGACACGCAAGTACTTTTAGACTCTGCTCATTCGCTAGGTTTGACCGTATGCATGGGATTATGGGTAGGGCATCAGGAACATGGCTTTGATTATGATGATGAAACTGCCGTAGCCAATCAATTTGCCGAGTTTAAAAAATGGGTTGAACGGTATAAGGATCATCCTGCTGTTCTTTTTTGGGCACTGGGTAATGAAGTAGAATTGGGAGTGAGCTACAGTAGCTTGAACCTTAAAGTATGGGATGCCATTAATGACCTTTCAGAAATGGTCCACGAAATAGATGGTAATCATCCTACGCTTACTATCACCGCAGGTTTAAGTGGACAAAAACTGGCAGATATTAAAGAACGCGCCCCGGATTTGGATATTTTAGGGGTAAACTGCTACGGATGTATTGGTGGCGTAGAAAATACTATTGATCAAGGGGGCTGGAATAAACCTTATATGATCACAGAATGGGGACCAAACGGGCAGTGGGAGTCGCCGAGAACAAGCTGGGGAGCTACAATTGAACTAACTAGTACTCAAAAAGCTCAGCTGTATTTTGATCGATATGCAAATGCTATTCTTAGTGACGCGGATAAGGTAATCGGTTCTTATGTATTCTTATGGGGAAACAAATTTGAAGAAACACCTACGTGGTACGGACTCTTTTTTGATGGTAGTGAAACCGAAGCTGTGGATATGATGACTTACCACTGGTCAGGCAGCTATCCGGAAAATAGAGCCCCAAAAATCATCTCCGCTAAGCTGAACGGTAAATTTGCCAATGAAAACGTTATCATCCGAGCTGACGGGAATAACGAAATTACTCTGGAAGTGGAAGATGAAAATATGGAGTCACTCACTTTTGAATACCTTATTCAACCGGAAATAGGGAGTGATGGAACTGTATCAGACGGAAACCAGGTATTACCTTATATTCCTGGCCTTTTTTCCGAAACCCAGGGTGCCGAGGGCATATTTAAAACCCCTGAAAACCTGAAAAATTATCGCTTGTTTTATTTCGTCAGAGATGATGATGGCAATATTGGACTTGGAAATATCCCGTTTCGCGTAGAATTAGATCCTCTGGTGAGTACGGACCCAACTATCTTTTTCGCTTCCAGGGACGCTTACGTCAGGGATGGCGAATTTCAAGCTGATGACTTTGGAGATACTGATTTTGGTCGTTTAATAACACGGCTATCTGAAAACGAGGATCAAGGATTTATTCGAGAAACGTACGTAGGATTTGATCTATCCAGTATAGATGAAAGTATGAACTCGGCTACCGTAGAGTTATACGGTGGTGGTACAGCGGGTGTAAAAACAGTTATATATGGCATAGGTGATCTACCTTGGAGTGAGAAAAATTTAAGTTGGAATACTAAATACGATGACTCTCAATTAGTAGCGCTTGATACAATGACCATTGGTTCAGAAGAAACCTATTACAAATGGAATGTTAAAGATTACGTAATTCAGCAATTAGCCACAGGTAAAGATCAATTGTCATTTGTCTTCAAGAATATTTCCGTACACCCGCAGCTTTCTATCTGGGACTCAAGAGAAACAAGACCCAACCCACCCAGAATGGTATTTGATTTTAACGGGGAAGAATTAGTATTGAGCAACAATCATTCTATTGAGCGCAGCTTGAAAATTTACCCCGTTCCCACTCACGATTTGCTAAAAGTACAAACGGATTCCTATATCTTAGAATACTATGAAATAAGTACACTCAATGGTAAAATAATCAAGTCTGGGCGGTTTACCGACTATAATAAAGAAATAGACTTATCTTTACTTTCATCTGGTGTATATGGAATTAGTATTTATTCAAGACACCATGTCTTTAGAAATAAACTTTATGTAAAATGATGATTATGGATATAGTCTATCCCTATCATTATTTGTTAATGGCATATTTTTGATAAAAAAATAAGCACAAATAAGACTGATTGTGACTATCTACGACATAGCGAAAGAGCTAAATATTTCCGGTTCTACCGTTTCACGGGCTTTAAATAACAACCCTAGAATCAGTAAGAAAACGAGGAAGCTTATTCAGGAAACTGCTGATCGTATGGGTTACAAACCTAACCAGGTAGCTTTAGCCTTAAGGAAAGGAAATAGCAGAACTATTGGTGTGATCATACCTTTTGTGGATAGGGCCTTTTTTGGCGCTGTTATTTCAGGCATAGAAGAAGTATTAAAAAGTTTCGGATATCAGATCATTGTTTGTCAATCTCATGATGAACAAAAAAATGAAGTAGAGAATATAAATACCCTGTTAAGCGCACAGGTATCAGGAATCCTAATTTCTGTTTCTCCGGGAGAGGACTACTCACATCTACAAAAGGTAGTAGAGGCAAAGATACCATTAGTCATGTTTGATAGAATTCACTCGAAAATACACACCAGTAGTGTGAAAGTTGATGATTTCAGGGGTTCATATATTGCTACAGAGCATCTTATAAAACAAGGACTCTCAAAAATTGCTCACTTTCATGGTAATCTAGATTTACAAATATATCATGAACGCTTTGAGGGATATAAGCATGCACTCAGAGATTATCAAATTGAATTAGACCCCGAAATAATTTTTGGTGGCGATTGCTTTATCGAAGTAGGGAGAAGCCTAACTGAACAACTAGTCACCTCTGGTGCATCTTTTGATGCTATTTTTGCCTCCAGTGATTATAAAGCCATAGGAGCAATCAAACAACTCAAGTCAATGAATATTGCTGTTCCGAAAGATATTAAAGTTATGGGTTTTAGTAACGAACCTCTCACGGAACTACTTGAACCTTCCATTTCATCAGTTGATCAAAAGCCCAAAGAAATGGGAGTGCAAGTAGCAAAATCGTTGCTGGAGCTAGCAGAGTCAAAAAATGAAAGTAAACCTGTAAAAACCACGATCTTAGATCCGGAACTTATTTTGAGAGAGTCCTCGTCGAAAGAGTTAGCCTATCACCTGGAATGAAATAGGAATAGTTGAAAACGCTTATATTACTATATCTGCACGTTTTTAAACGAATCAATAAGAAAGATAACTTGACAGATGTACGCTAGACTTAGCTAAACATTATTTTTTGAACATAAAAATTCAAGAAATATCTCACCAAGAGTGACAGCAAAATATGAAACAATCGTTCGTATTAATTATTTCAATCTTTTTCTTTTTTAGCTGTAAGAAGGGTAGAGATACCATCGATCTAGACCCGGATGACCTACATGATAGTATGCAAAAGCTTACGGATGTTATCGTTCACGATATTTTTTCTCCGCCCGTAGCCAGCAGAATTTACGCCTACCCTAGCATAGCCGCCTATGAGATTCTGGCCTTGAACGATTCAAGCTATAAGACACTATCAGGGCAATTAAACGAATTTAAAGCTATTCCAAAACCGGTAGAAAAAATTGATCATGATGTAGCAGCTATTGACGTTTTTCTGAGAGTTGGTCAGGCTTTGATCTTTTCAGAAAGCAGGATAGAAGAATATCGTAGTGGATGGCATCAGAAAGTACTAGAAAAGGGACTAAATAAAGAAGTATTGAACCATTCAATCGCCTATTCCAAAAAGGTATATGAACATATCATGGATTGGGCTGATGGCGATAATTACAAGGAAACGCGTACGTTTCAAAAATTCACGATTACGGATGATGATTCACGATGGCAACCTACACCACCAGGATATATGGAGGCCATTGAACCTCATTGGAGTCAAATAAGACCGTTTGTGTTGGACTCAGCCAATCAATTTGTACCGGAACGTCCCACGGAATTTAATATTTCCGAAGGTAGTCCCTTTCATGAAGAGACTATGGAAGTCTATAAAACCGTGAAGGGCTTAAGTGACGAGCAAAAGGAAATTGCAAGTTTTTGGGATTGTAACCCCTACGTGATGAATATTCACGGTCATGTGATGTTTGCCACCAAAAAGATCACTCCCGGAGGGCACTGGATGGGTATATCAAAAATTACCAGCCAAAAAGCCGAAGCTGATCTCATGAAAACGGCACAGACGTACGCCTTAACTTCCATAGCTTTAGCTGATGGTTTTATTAGTTGCTGGGATGAAAAATACAGGAGTAGTTTAATAAGACCTGAGACTGTTATAAATAGATACATCGATGAAGATTGGTTACCCTTTTTACAAACCCCTCCTTTTCCCGAATATACCAGTGGCCACAGCGTTATTTCAGGAGCAGCCGGAGAAGCTTTAACATCGATCTACGGAGACAATTTCAGCTTTGCTGATAGCACAGAAGTGAGCTATGGCTTACCCGTACGTAAATTCGAATCATTTAGAATTGCGGCTGATGAAGCTGCGGTGAGTAGATTATACGGAGGTATCCATTACATGCCAGCCATTACAAATGGGATAACGCAGGGTAGGGCTCTTGGCAACTACATTGTTTCAAAATTAGATATGACTACTAAAGAGCCCATAGTTTCAACTGACCACTAATCAAAGCGTTTGAATACTCTAAAGAGCTCTTTACCCAAGGTACTATTGAGTTTAATTACTATTTCCTGCATTGAAACCAAAACAGAAGAGCAGGTAAATTTTGATTTCTATTCTTCCCAGTTGTTCGAAGATGTTCAACTATCTACAATTTTTTCTGATGCTAAAACTTTCACTGATTGTGTTCCAAAGAAGCCTTTAGCAGATATTAATACATCGTATATACTTCAGAAAAAGCAAGGGAATGTAAATCTAGAAGCCTTTGTTAGTGAGTACTTTGAAATGCCCGATTTTTCTGAGGGGTGGCTAGCTGCTGATACCAATCACACCATAACAGAACATATCTTAAAGTCATGGTCGGCACTAATGGCAAAGCACGATCACTATAGCCCGTTCTCATCTCTAATTCCCTTACCGCATGACTATCCAACTCCCGGAGGCAAGTTCCGAGAAATGCACTACTGGCATAGCTACTTTATACTGGAAGGTTTGCTGCTCTCCGGACAGCAGGAGTCAGCCAAAAAATGTGTAGATAACTTCACTTTTCTAATAGACTCTATTGGCTTCATCCCACAAGGTAATCGCACCTACTATTTAGGACGTTCCAATCCGCCTTTCTTTGCGGTGATGGTTGAGCTATTAGCAGCCAAAGATCGTGATCTATATAGCCAATATTTACCTCATTTAGTGAAAGAGTATGATTTTTGGATGGATGGTTCCGAAAAGCTTAGCCATAAAAAACGAGCATATAGAAGGGTAGTCAGAATGAGTGATGGAAGTATTTTAAACAGATATTGGGATGATCTAGATGGTCCGCGCCCGGAAACTTTTTCATTGGATTTCAAACTAGGGGCAATGAAAAGTGAAACCACGGATAAATTGTATAAAAATCTGCGAGCTGCTTCAGAATCTGGCTGGAATAACTCGAGTCGATGGCTCGCAGACCATGAGCATCTGTCCACGATTCGTACTACTGATATAATACCTGTGGACTTAAATTCACTCTTGTATTTTTTAGAATTAAAAATAGCGCAGGGATATAATTGGAAAGGGGAATTACGCCAAACGAAAGTATACCTAGAAAAGGCTAATGCCCGAAAAGAAGCCTTAATCAAATATTTATGGGACGATCAAGATCTTTTCTTTATTGACTATGATTTCAGACTTAACAAAAAAACAGGTGTACTTTCTTTGGCTGGAGCCTTCCCGCTATATTTTAAAATTGCAAGTAAAACTCAAGCCAAGCCGGTTTTGGATCGACTCAAAGCGCAATTCTTAAAAACAGGAGGTTTTAGAACTACGTTGAAGGAAACAGGTCAACCATGGGATGCTCCTCGCGGATTTGCACCACTTCAATGGATCGCCATAAACGCCTTCTACAATTACGGAGAAGGGAAATTAGGGAATGAAGCCGCTAAGCGTTGGCTGGGTCTAAATAAAGCGGTTTACCATCACACTGGTAAAACCATGGAGAAGTATGATGTAACGGATAGCGCTTTTTACCTGCAAGATAATGATCATATTTCAGAGAATGGATTTAGCTGGACTCACGGTGTATTCCTTGCCCTTCAGAACATTCTCACCGAAGAACAGATGATTGAAGAAATGAGAGTAACCAATGAAAGCACGCACCATCGAAAATAAGCTGTGACCTCAAACCAAAATCAACACACTCAATTAGAGTAGATAAGATACCAAGTTAAGCTCTATCTACTTGAAATAATGGTTTTGGCCATTCCATGCGTCTGTATATCCAGTATTTTTTCGCTGATCAACGCTGAAGCCCCAGGAATAGATACTAGGTCTTTCAAGCCAAAGAGTTCATGATGAAGCAACTTATTTACCTGTCTGCCAAGGTCCTCAGGAGAACTGTTGTACTCAGACCAGAATGATTTCATAAAATCTAGAATTGATGACTCATCTTTCAACGGAATTGACACTCCAAATCTCTCACCTCTGTAAAGACAGATTAGCGCTGCGAAAGAGGTGAGCAGCAATCTCGGTAGTTCTTTTTCCCGTTCATAGTAGCCCAAAATAGAGGGTAGTACTCTTGTTCTGAACTTTGAAAATGAATTCAATGATATGGCTATAAGCTCATGCTGAATCGCTGGGTTCCTGAAGCGATCTATGATCTCATGGGCGTACTGCTCAAGCTCCTCTTTTCGTCCATCTAATGAAGGAATGATCTCTTCAAAAATTACACGTTTCGCCAAAGATCCCACCACCTCATTTTCTATTGACTCGCGTACGAAATCAAGACCATACAAATAAGCTACCGGTACCAATGCTGTATGAGTACCATTTAATATCCTTACTTTCCGCGTTCGGTAATAATCCAGGTCATTGGTAAAAATAACATTTAGTCCGGCCTCCTGAAGAGGCAGTAGCTCCTGAACTTCTTGCGGTCCCTCTATTACCCACAAGTGAAATATTTCCCCTTCTACAATTAACTCATCCTCGTACCCTAGCTCATTCCAATATTTCTTCACATGCTTTCTAGGGTAACCAGGTACGATCCTATCCACTAGGGTGTTGCAGAATATTGTACTTTGATCAAGCCAACCATGAAACTCATCTCCCAGATCCCAATGTTCGATGTACCGGATAATGGATTCCTTCAATTTTTCTCCGTTTTTATTGATCAATTCACAGGGCAGAAAAATTAGCTTTTGCGTATACGGTAAGTCCCTAAATCTCCTAAACAGCAACTGAGTAAGCTTGCCCGGGAACGAACTTGCGGGTGCGTCCTCAAAACAATCAGATGGGTTAAATTGAATACCGGCCTCCGTAGTATTGGAAATAATAAACCTAAGGTCAGGGTTCACTGCTTGCTTCATGTAATTGTCGAAATCAGAATACGGGTTAATGCCTTCTCGGATAACATCAACCAAGGAGTGGGTTGAGATAAAATCACCATTTTGGATCCCATTGAGATAAAGATTATATAAACCGTTTTGCGAGCTAAGCTTATCGACCAAACCACTACTCAGCGGTTGTACGATAACCACTCCCGCCTGGAAATCTATCTTGGTGTTCATTTCATGGATCATCCAGTCCACAAAGGCACGTAAAAAATTACCCTCACCGAATTGTAAAAAAGTCTTATTTAAGCTCTGCCTTTGTACCAATGGCTTTTCTCTCTTCAGTGCTCCTAATTTCATGATGGTTTATATCTATTCTGAAGGTGATGTCCTTTAACTACTAATACCTATCCTAAATTGCTGAGTGACCACTGGGTTAGATCTTAATTGCTATTGAAACTATCTCCATTTAACAATAAAGGTAATTGAAAAACTCAAAATTTCGTGTGCGTACACGAACTATGTGCTTAGGCTGCTAGTTAAGTCAAAAGTTTTTTCGATTATCTATACTGTAGGCCGGATTTTATATCGAACTCACGTAAGTTTTACAAACCTCTATTCGCTTGACATTTTAAAATGACTGAAAAAACCACAATTAAGGAAATAGCTGAACGTGCAAGGGTATCTATAGGCACGGTAGATCGGGTAATCCATAATCGTGGTGAAGTATCTCCGGATACCCGAAAAAAAATTAAAAAAATACTTGAAGAAGTAGACTACGAGCCGAATGTATTTGGACGAAATCTGGCACTAAACAAAGTTTTTAATATTGTAGTACTATTGCCAAAACATCTTAAAAGTGAATATTGGCACGGTCCTGTGCTTGGGGTGGAAGCCTCTCTAAAAAATCTTCAGTCACTTGGTATCAGGGTCAGGTATGAATATTATGATCAAAATAATGTAAAGTCATTTCAGCAAAGCTGTATAGCAATCCTTCGTTTAAAGCCTGATGGTATTCTGATGGCCCCGGTTCTGCACGATGAATCCATTGATTTTTTAAGGCGTTGTCATGATGTTAACATTCCTGTAGTATTGATCGATTCCGATCTACCTCATGAGAATGTGCTTACCTTCATAGGCCAGGATGCACATAAAAGTGGATATTTAGCCGCAAAACTACTTAGCTACGGTTTAGAACCAAGTCAGCAATTCATGATAGTAAGTATTACCAACGCCTCTGATAATAACTTCATTATTGAAGAGCGTTTAGGGGGATTTCGATCATTTTTTTCAGAAACAGGTCGTGGTGCTCCAAAGGAGTATTCTTTCAGTCAAGAAGATGTTGATTTAACGCAAAACCTTCAAAATATTATTGATACCAGTCAAAACATCGCGGGTATTTTCGTGCCAAATTCAAAATCTCATTTAATTGTAGAGGCTTTAAATGAGACCTATTCCACTCGAATAGTGGGATATGACCTAATAGAGAACAATAAAGAATTTTTAAAGCAAGGTAAAATAGATTTTATTATCCATCAAAGGCCGGAAGAACAAGGACAGCAAGGCTTAGAGCAATTGTATAAACATATTGTGCTTAAGCAACCTGTACCACGTTTCATTTCAATGCCTCTGGACATCATCACTAAAGAAAACTGCGAAATCTGACCGGTGCTGACTATCGCTGATAAGTCAAATAGTTCAATCGTTAGTATGATCTACTGGCAACAAAAAAGCCAGATTACTGTGGCAATCCGGCTTTTCGCTTTTTTGAGAGCCCCCAGTCGGATTCGAACCAACGACCCACGCATTACAAGTGCGTTGCTCTGGCCAACTGAGCTATGGAGGCTTTTTCTTTTAGCGAGTGCAAATTTAGTGTTCCCCACAAAATTTACAATACTACCGGCCATAATTTTTAAGTTACTGATCTTAGAATTTTTAATTCATTTTTCAGGCGAACCAGTTCAATACTGGCATTATCAATTTTCTCCTGAAGCTCATCTTTTAACTTGTCAGCAGTAGAGGAAGAAGCAAAAAACTCCATATTATTTTTCCAGACTGAGATATCATTTTCAACTTGAGCTATCTGATTTCTTAAGTTTTGCTCTTTCCTGTAGATACGCTGACCAGCATTCGGCCCGCTGGACAGTTTGTTGATCTCATCTTGCATCTTTAACTTCTGCTTCTCAGCCTCAGACAACCCATCAAGACTAGCCATATAAACATCCACGGCGTCGGCGTATTTTTTTTTGATTTCGGAAATATTCTTTCTGGGCACGAAACCAATACTATTGAACTTATCTTGTAGCTCTTTTAATTGATCTAGTGAACCGCTTTTAGCCTTTGCCGCATCTTTTAGTTCATCACAGACCTTTAATTTTTGATTGTAATTCTCAATATATTCTTTCTCTGCCTCATTCTGGCTTCCTCTTCGCTGATCAAAGAAATAATCACAGGCTTTTTTGAACTCTTGGTACACTGACTCCCTAAACTTTTCAGGAACGGGGCCAATTTCCCGCCACTGCCGTTGCAGTTTCTTAAAGGTTTCCGCTGTTTTATTCCAGTCAGTACTGTCTTTCAATTCTTCAGATTGCTTCACCAGCTCTTTCTTTTTATCCAGATTAGCCTCCCTCTGACTATCTAGCTTTTTGAAAAAAGCACCTTTGTTATGAAAAAATGTTTTGAAAGCACCCCAAAACTTTTTGTTCACTTCTTTTGCTTTAGCTCTGGGTAAACCGCCTACGGCTTCCCATTTTTTCTGCAACTCAAGCAGCTCCTTTGTTTTGTTATTCCATTCCTTTATTCTGTCCGTGTCGAATTGTACAAAAACTTGAGCGCTTTCTGCAAGTTCAGCTTTAATAACTAAATTCTGTTCTAGCTCTATTTTAAGCTGCTCTACAAAATCTTTACGGTTATCATACACAGCATCTGAAGCAGTTTTAAACCGCTGCCAAAGTGGTTCTTGATCATCTTGAGGAACCGGGCCAATATGTTTGAATTCATGGTGTAACTCATTCAACGCCTTGATGGCCTCTGGTAGATTGTCAGTTTTTGAAAGCTGCTCGGCCTTTTCACATAACTCCAACTTGAGCTCAAGATTCTTTTTCCTGTCTAACTCTTTAAGTTCAAAGTAAATATTCCGGTGATCATAGAACCGGTCAATTAATGCGTTGTAGTTCGCCCAAAGTGTTCTGGCATAAGACGGTGGCACAGGACCTATAGCTTTCCATTCATTTTGGAACTCTTTGAAATCATTAAAGCTCATATTTGGATCTTCCGAATCCACAAAAGCTCTCAGACGTTCCAGAACATCTTCTTTCTTCTTAAGATTAAGTTCCTTTTGGCGCTCACGATCCTTAACATATTGAACCTTCCTATCGTGGATCAGCTTGAAATTAGCATCAAATCTATTAGCGAGTTCATCGAATTTAAAATCAAAATCCTTCTCTTCTCCCCCATCAGCAACAAAACGCTCCAGGGCCTCTGAACGCTCTTTATTCCTTATCTCATCAAAAAAAGGTTTAATATCTCTGGCAATTCTATCGGATTTGATGATGTTCTCATCCTTTGCCAGCACTTTTATAGTACTTACTAGCTCTTCTTTAGAAAGCTGTGAATAGTCAATATCTTCCTGTTCCTCGTCCTCCTCTTCACTATCTTTCTCATCAAGGTCTTCCTCAGTATTCAGCTCTTTTTTATCTTTTTCACCTTTATCATTTTCCTGGGTAGCTTCAGTCTTGTCCTCATCTGCCAGAGCATCAGTTGAAGCAGTGACAGTGCTGTTTTCCTCTGGGGTAGATTGTACTGGATCATTGCTTGAAGCGTTAGATTCCGCTTCTTTCATTTCATTATCAGAAACCTCCGAAGTGAGATTATCTTCATTAGCTAGGACTTCAATGGTTTCATGATCCTCCGAAGACTCAGTTATTTTTTCCTGTGGTGGAACTTGCGCTACATCATCATGATCACTTGCTTCTTGTAGATTTTCAGCAATAACTGCTTCTGTTTCTGATTGAACATCTTCTGATGTATCATCACTATCACTTTTTGCTGTAGTTTCTGATGAGCCGGTTAGCTCGTCATTTTTTTCGATTTGCGTGGATTTTTCAGATGTTTCATCTGCGCCGTTCTTCTCTTTCTCTGCCATGTCTATACGTTAACCTGTCACACATACCCTTTCAGGACCAACGTAAAAATAATAAAAACCGTTAATTAAGGCGGGGGTCAGTTGGATAATTTGAATAGACGTCAAACCTCCCTCCCAGACGCTTCAGAACCGTCTTCCACAGTTTATCTTCAGGCTCATCAAACATAAGTTCAGGACTGGCAGGTCTCGTAACGATCCATGAATTAGCGGATAATTCCTCTTCTAACTGCCCGGCACTCCAACCCGAATAACCGACGAAGAACTTAAAATCGTTTTCATTAATCTCTTGGGTATCAATGATACTCATCAATCTTTCAAAATCACCTCCCCAAAATAGGCCATCAACTATTTGAGTACCCCCTTCAAGGATTGAAGACCGGTGAATAAAATGCAGCGTATCTTGCTGTACCGGCCCACCAATAAAAACATTCGTTTCCGCCGTATCTACTCCTTCTATGATATCACTCAAGGTTACCGAGGATAGTTTATTGAGTACAAAGCCGAACGATCCGTCGTTATTGTGTTCACACAACAAGATGACCGTCCGCTCGAAGTTAGGATCTGGCAAAAATGGCTCAGATATCAGCAAACTGCCTTTTTCCGGCTTAATGTTATTTTTGAATTTGAAAAAATCCATAGGTTTCAGTGTAGAGCTGCCTTTAACGGTAAACCTTTGAGCACCTCTGCTTCTATATTATTAAGTTCATTTAATCGTGCATAAACCTCATCTTTCTCGAAATAATTTAATGCCATTTTTACAAAAATGTGACCATGTTTAGCTTCCGAAGCCCAAAGGTTATGATAAAACTTTTTTAACTCTCCTTCAGGTAGAGCTTCGTAAACTAGTCTAAATCGTTCAGCTCCACGGCATTCAATGATAGAAGCCAGCAACAACCTATCGAGAAAGCGCTCACGTTTTGAAGACCTACATCGATCTATAAGCTGTTTCACGTAGAGGTCTTGCGTCATTTCTGCGGGAAGCTTAACACCTCGATCTTCCATAATTTCGTAGACGGATCTAAAATGTTCTAATTCCTCCACCGCAGTATCAATGAGCTCCGGTATTATTTCTAATCTATCCGGGTATTTAGCCACAAAACTCATGGCCATAGCAGACGCTTTTCTTTCGCAGTTAGCATGATCTTGCAGAAATGAATCAAAATCATTCATAACGGTTTCTATCCATTCTTTGGAACTATCACAAGCTAACTCAATACTTAATTTCATAATTCGGCAATTCGATTTATTTACCCTTCGCTACTATACTTCTACCAAGTAAAAAGAAAAGATTGATTTATCGAAAGCTTACCGAAATAAATATCCAAACCGATTAATTTTGTTTAAAAAATATCACCTATGAGCACTCCAATAGCAGACATTAGAGCAGAATACAGCAAACATACCCTCGAGGTTAAGGACGTAAGTGATCATCCGTTGAAGCAATTTCAGAAATGGTTCACGGAGGCACAAAAGGCAGATATACATGAGGTCAATGCAATGGGTTTATCTACCGTAAGTAAAAAAGGTATACCCTCCTCAAGAATAGTATTGCTCAAAGATATCGAGAACGATGGTTTTGTTTTTTTTACCAATTACCAAAGTGATAAGGGTAGAGATCTGGAACAAAACCCAGCCGCTTCCCTATTATTTTTTTGGAAAGAGTTGGAGCGACAAGTAAGGATTCAGGGCAATGTAGAAAAGATCAGTAAACAAGATTCTGAATCGTACTTTCAAAGCAGACCAAAAGGAAGCCAGGTAGGTGCCTGGACTTCGCCACAAAGTACCGTTATTGAAAATCGGGAGTTACTGGAGAAACGTGAAAAAGAGATAGCTGAGAAATACAAAAACAGTGATGTGCTTCCCAAACCTGAGCAATGGGGTGGATATATTCTTAAACCCTTAAAAATAGAATTCTGGCAAGGCCGACCGAATCGATTACATGACCGCATACTGTACACTAAAATGGATCATGACTGGAAAATCAACCGGTTAGCTCCTTGAGTCTTTATTTCGAGCGTTATGCCTATGCTGAGCGGTTAATTGCAGCAAAGCCCAATCCTAACCTGGGTATAGTAGTAACCATTCCCTGTTACAATGAACCTGAGCTGGAAAAAAGCCTCGCTAGCCTGGCTTACTGTCACCCCGGTGCTTCAACGGTAGAAGTTATTGTGGTCATAAATCATAGTAATAAGGCTTCGGCGCTGGTAAAAGCTCAGAACCTCAAAACCTATAAACAAGCGCAGCACTTTGCCAGTATTTATAATACTGAGCATCTGCAG